>JAISTN010000047.1 GCA_031272565.1 Bifidobacteriaceae bacterium | reverse complement strand
TCTCGAAACCGCTGAAACCCATTGGGGGACCTCCTAATGGCCTGGGGATGCCGGTGGCTCCACGATAGCCAGCCGGCAGGCCCGGCGCGATGCGGACAAGTCCATGGGGAGAGTCCATGGGGACCGTCCCTGGGGACCCCTGACACACCCGGCCACTTGGGCCTTCTACACCGCCCCGGCCACCGGCCGGCCACGGAGCACCACGGCCTGGGGCCGGGCGAGCTGCCCGATGTCGTCCCGCGGGTCAGCCTGGTAGACCACCAAGTCGGCGCTGGCTCCGGGCTCGATGCCCGGCACGCCCAGGTAGCGGCGGGTGCGCCAACTGGCCGCCGCCACCACCTCGGTGGCCGGCAGCCCGGCCTGGGCCAGCAGGCCCACCTCGCTGGCGTACTGCCCGTGCTCAATAGTGGTCGATTCATCCGTCCCCACCAGTAACAACACGCCAGCCTGGTACAGGGCTAGGGCCTGGTCGAAGCGGGCCTCGTAGAGCCGCCGCAGGTGGGCGCCCCAGACCGGGTAGCGGGCCTCACCGGCCGCGGCGATCGCGGCGAAGTTGCCGCGTTGAATCATGGTTGGCACCACCGCCGTGCCCTGCGCCGCCGCCTGGGCCATCAAATCCGCGTCCAGCCCGGTGCCGTGCTCCAGGCAATCGACGCCGCAGGCTAGCGCCTGGGCCGCCGCTGCCCGTGAAAAGACGTGGGTGGTAACGCGAGCGCCCAGTGCGTGGACGCGCTGCACCGCCAGCGCCAACTGGTCATTCGGCCACAACGGCGCCAAATCCGGCACCGGCCGGTCCCGGTCAATCCAGTCCCCCACCAGCTTGACCCAGCCGTCCCCGGCCTGGGCCTCTTCGGCCGCCGCCGCCGGCAGATCGGCCGGCTCCACATCCCGGGGCAAGTAGCGGGCGTAGCGCTTGACCCGGGCCAGGTGCTGGCCGCAGCGGATCAGCCGCGGCAGGGCCGGGTCCTGATCCATCCACCGGGTCGAATACGGCTGCCGGGGGCAACCGGCGTCCCGTACCAGCAGCACACCCGTGTCCCGGTCAGCGATCGCTTGGGCCCGGGCGGTGCCCGGATCGACCGCGCCCTCCGGCCCCAACCCGATGTGGCAGTGAACATCCACCAAGCCGGGCAGGGCGACCCCGTCAAGCGTCAAATCGGCCGGCCGCCCGGGCGGCTCCAGCCGGAAGACGCCGCCGGCCACCCAGATCTCTGGCAGTTCCACCTGGCCGTCCACCAAGACGGTGCCGGTGACGCGGATGACCGGGCCGGGCCCAGGCTCCGAAACGGCGGCCAAGGCGGCCTACCGCCCGCCCATTCCGGGCGGCATCGGCGGCAAAGTGGGCAGACTGCCAAAACCAGGCAAGCCACCGCCGGCCGGTACGCCACCAGGGCGGCCGCCACCCCCCACGCCAAAGGCCGAGCCGGGCGCGGCCGGGCTGCCGCCACCGCCGCCGGTGGCCCGTTCCGCAAAGGCCTTGTCTTCCGCCGCCCGCTTGGCTGGGTTGCCGCTGCGGGACTTCTTGCCCTTCTGGGCCGGGGCCGCCATGCGGCCCTTCGACTTCTTGCCGCCCATGCCGAACTGGGGCCGGCCCCCGCGGGCCACCTGACGCATCATGGTCTTGGCCTGGTCAAAGCGCTGCAGCAGTTGGTTGACGGCCGTCACCGTGTTGCCGGAACCGCGCGCGATGCGGGCCCGGCGCGAACCGTTGATGATCTTCGGATTGGCCCGCTCCGCCGGGGTCATGGAACGGACAATCGCCTCCGTCCGGTCAATCTCCTTCTCATCGAACTGGTCCAAGGCGTCACGCATCTGGCCGGCCCCGGGCATCATGGCCAGCATCTTCTTCATGGAGCCCATCTTGCGGACCTGCTGCAACTGCTCCAGGAAGTCATCCAGGGTGAAGTCCTGGTCGCCCCGCAGCTTAGCTTCGAGTTGCTTGGCCTGTTCCTCATCGAACACCCGCTGGGCCTGTTCGATCAGGGTCAGCATGTCGCCCAGGTCCAGGATGCGGCTGGCCATCCGGTCCGGGTGGAAGCGCTCAAAGTCGCTCAGCTTTTCACCGGTGGAGGCAAACAAGATGGGCACCCCGGTGACCGACCGCACCGACAGGGCCGCGCCGCCGCGGGCGTCACCGTCCAGTTTGGTCAGCACCACGCCCGTGAAACCGACACCGTCCTTGAAAGCCCGGGCGGTGGTGACCGCGTCCTGGCCAATCATGGAGTCGATCACAAACAAGGTTTCATCCGGCTGCACCACGTCGCGGATCTGGGCCGCTTGGCGCATCAGGCCGTCGTCGATACCGAGCCGGCCGGCTGTGTCCACCACCACCGTGTCGTAGTACTTGGCCTGGGCTTCCTGCAAGCCGAGGCGGGCCACGTGGACCGGGTCGCCCACGCCATCGCCCGGCTCCGGCGCAAACACTGGCACGCCGGCCTGGCCGCCCACCACCTGAAGCTGTTTGACCGCGCCCGGCCGCTGCAGGTCCGCCGCCACCAGCAGCGGCGTGTGGCCCTGCTCCTT
>JAISTN010000428.1 GCA_031272565.1 Bifidobacteriaceae bacterium | reverse complement strand
GCCGTCAACTGGTGCTGGCGGAAACGGCCGATTCTGGCTGGCGGGCCACGCTGAATGGCCAGGCCTTGGTGCGTGTTGCCGGCGACGCCCCGGTGCAGGCTTTCGAACTGCCGGCCACCGGGGGCACCCTGAAGATCTGGTATGAGGTCAACCGCTGGGTGCCGGCCGGTCAGATCGCGATCGTCTTGCTGACCTTGGTGCTGGCCCTGCCGTTCCGGCGTTCGCCCGGGCCGGAGGAGGTGGAGGAATGAGACTCCTGCGCCGTGTGCTGGCCATTGTGGTGGCCGTGGCCCTGGTGGCCGGGCTGGGCGGTTTCTACTGGCTGGAGCGGACCTACCCCGCCCGGACCTTCCGCGCCCTGGCCCCGGAGGTGATCGAGGTGGCGGCCGGCGAATCGGTGGCGGTCTGCCCCTCGGAGTTGAAGCTGTCGGCTGAACAGTCCGGGGACGTGTCGTATGACCCGCGGTTCGACCCGCGGCCCAGTTCGGTGGCGGCGGCCACCATCGCGGTGGCGACCGGTGAAGCGGCCTCGGTGACCGGCTTGTATGGCCCCACGCCGGGTGAGGATCTAGCAGGCGGCGGCATGGCCGACGCGCTGAACCAGGGCTTGCAACTGTCGGAGGGCGCCACCGCGACTGAACTTGAAGTGACGGATGAACCATGGGTGGTTCAGGCCGCCACCGGTCAGGAGGCCACTTCGCTGGCCACCGGCGGCACGGCCATCTTGACCGCCGATGGCGACCTGCGGGGCTTGGCGGCCGGCGGCTGCGTGGCACCCGCGGTTGAGTCTTGGCTGGTGGGCGGGTCAACCGAGTTGGGTTCGTCTGCCCGCTTGGTGTTGGTCAACCCCGGGGTGTCCAACGTGACGGCCGATGTCGCCTTGTGGGACGGCGCTGGCCCGGTGGCGGCGGTTGGCTTGACTGGCTTGGTGGTGCCTGGCGGGTCCGGGCGGGCTATCTTGCTGGAGGGCATCGACGCCGATGCCGCCCGCCTGGCGGTGCACGTGGTGGCGGCTGGCGGTGAGCTGGCGGTCTACTTGCAGCATTCACGCTTGAATGGCCTGACGCCGGCTGGGGTGGACCTGGCCGTGCCTGGGGCGGCCCCCGCCACCACGGTGACGGTGGCCGGGCTGGACGTCACGGCCTCCTCCTTTGACGCGGCGCGGGCTTCCGCCCTGCGGGTGTTCAACCCTTCGGCCGAGCCGGCCGAGGTCACGGTCGCGTTGTGGGGGCCGGATGGCACTGTCTCGCTGCCGGGGTTGGACGCCGCCACGGTGGGCGCCGGCCAGGTGTCTGACCTGTCGTTGGCCGGCCTGGCGGAAGGCTCCTATGTGGCTCAGGTCAGTTCCAGCCAGCCGGTGGTGGTGGCCGGCTTGTCACTGCGCCAGGGGCCGGCGCCGGCCACCGAGGCGGTGGGCCAGTACGCTGTTGAGGACTTCGGCTGGGCGGCCGGTGGCGCCGTCTCGGGTGATGTCTACCTGGCCTGGCCGCAACTGGGTGCGAACCAGGTCACTGGGAAGCTGGTTTTGGGGGCGGCGGTTGATCTGCAGGTGACGGTGTCGCTGGTCGGTGCGCGGATCACGTTGGGGGAGTTGGCGGTCGATCTGCCGGCCGGCCAGTCTGTGGTGGTGGACCCGGAGGCGTTGGCCGGGGAGTTGTGGACGGTGTCGTCCGATCAGCCGTTGGCGGTGGAGATCAAGGTGCCGGCCGGGGCCCGCATTGGGGCCGCCCTGGTCTTGTTGGGCGACCCGGACGCGGCGGACGGCCAGACCATCGCCGTGCTGACGCCGACCGGCCAGGCCGCGGGCCGCTCGCAGATCGCGGTCCGGCCGGCGCGCTAGGCGTTGACCCGGGCCCGGGGGAGGTGCCGGGCCGGCCGGGTGGCGCCTCAGGGGCAATCGCGGTCGATTTGGCGGCGGCAATTAACCACGGTTTGCCTGGCGGTTCGCCGGGTGCCCACTTCACCGGCAGTTGGGCGGGCGGCATCGGGCATTGTGGATCTAGTCGCCGTAGCCGGGGTCGATGTCTTGCGGGTCGCGGCCCAGCAGTTGGGCCACCTCCTCCACCAGGACATCCAGCACCAGGATGCCCAGGTCACGGCCGGGCTGGGCGCGGGCCTCGATGGGCGCCCGGTAGAGCACAATCCGGGCCGGCAGGCCGGCGGCGGCCGGGAAGGCGCGGGCTAGCGGGGCGCTGTCCTCCCAACGGGCGGCATCGGACGGCGGCACCTGTTCCACTGCCACTTCGACACCGGCCAACTGCTTGTGCCAGGTGCGGGACAAGCGGGCCATGGCCGCCCGGACGTGCTCATCGAAGCGCTGCGAGCGGCTGAGAGCACCGGGCAGGGCGGGCGGCATCAAGGGTCCGCGCAGGCCGCGGCCGCGGCGGTCGCGCCGCCGGGCCTGGCTGCGGCGCGGCAGCGCCAGCGGTGGAACCCCGCCGGCCTGGCGGGCGCGCTTGGACCGTTGTGCCATGGCCATCACCCTAACGCCCCTGGGGCTTACGGCGTGTAACCCACGGTTTGGGGTGTCCGGCGGGCTAACCTTCGAATTGTGATTCAACCCCGCCGTTGCAAGCGTCAAGGCTGTTCTGAGCCGCCCATCAGCACGTTGACCTTTGTCTACAAGGACTCGACGGCGGTGCTGGGGCCGCTCTCGGTCAAGGAAGTGCCCTGGGCTTACGACCTGTGTTCGCGGCATTCGGCGGCGCTGCAGGCGCCGCGCGGCTGGGAAGTCATTCGCCTGTCGCCGGTGGCGGAACCGGCTGGGCCCACCGATGATGACTTGGCGGCGCTGGCGGATTCGGTCCGCGAGCGGGGCCGGCACGTGGCGCAATCCGCCTACCCGGCCATGACGCTGGCCCCGGCCCCCCGCTGCGGCCACCTGCGGCTGGTCCCCGGCGGGGTTTAGTCCACCGCTGTTGGGGGCCTCGCGGCGGCCGGGCGGCCGCCGCGACACGACGCGACGCTGACCGCGTCGCAGGGCCGCCGCTGTACGGACGTGGCGCGGCGGCGCGGGAGCGCCGCCCGCTAGCTTGGCCACCCGGGTCCCGGGCCCAGGTGGCCACTTCCCACTCACGCACGGTCGGGAGGTGGGGGCGGGTCCCCGGG
>JAISTN010000417.1 GCA_031272565.1 Bifidobacteriaceae bacterium | reverse complement strand
GGCCGGGCGGCCGGCGCCGGCCTGGCAGCCGTGGCCGGCCGTGACACCGCGGCCGGCCGGGCGGCCGGCACTGACCGGGTCATGGGGTAGGCCTGCTCCAGGGCGGCATGAGCGGCTGGGCGCGCCGTGCGGGCGTAGTCCAGGTGCTCGCCGGCGGGCGCGGCTACCGCCGCCGCTGCGCCCGAGTCGATAGGAGACGAAGCCTGGGCTGCAACTTTGCCGGGGGCCACTTGGGCCACCGGCGCTTTGGGGGCCGCCGGGGCGGCCATCAGATCAGCCTGCGTCTGCGTCAACGGCGCGGTGGACGGGGCCGGGAGTTGTTGGGGCAGTTTGTCGGCCGCCGAAACGCGGACGGGCAACACCGTGGTGGCTTCCGCTTCGGATTCGGCCGCGGCCCGCCGTGGGGCGGTGGCGGCGGCCTGGGCCACCGCCATCCTGACCGGGGCCAGGGCTACTGCTGTGGCCGCGGCCGGTGCCTGAGCCAGCGGCGCCTCGGAGGCCAGCGGCTCGGAGTCCAGCACCGGGCTGTCGGCGCTGTCTGTCTGGCCATTGGCGGCATCGGCGGCCGCCGGCCCGGACTGCACCGGGTGCTGGGCGTGCCAGGCCCGGACCAGCCGTTCGGCCTCGCGCTTGGTCAAGCCCTTGACCTCTTCGCCGTTGGGCAGGCGCACCGAGGTCCGGGTCCGGCCAATGAACATGAAGACCAGGGCGCCAATCAGAATCAGCGCGGCGGCCAGCCGGTGAGCCTTGGCCCACATCAGGCAGGTGCCCAGGTGCGGGATCTTGAAGTGGTATTCGTTGACGCTGCGGACGGTGTAGGGGACCGGATCGTCCAGTTTGTTGGCGTCGCCCCGCAGGACCAGTTCGTAGCGGCCGTCATCGAGCGCCGTGGTCGACACCACCCGGTGGGTCACCACGCCCTCCGCGCCCACCTGCGGCACGGTCACGATGTCGCCCACTTCAACCTGGGAGGCATCGACGGTCTTGGTGAAGGTGACCGAACCGACCGGCAGGGTCGGCTCCATCGAACCGGACACCACGATGGCCGGCTTCAGGTCACCCAGGAAGCAGGCGGCGCAGATCAGCACCGAGGCGGTGCCGATGGCGCACAGGATCACTAGGACTACGGTTTGGATTGCTCTGAGAATCTTCATCTGCGGGGTCTTTCGTGGCTATTGGGGCGGGGATGGTGGTTGGGGGGAAACGGGGGTGGGCGGCCCGGCCCGTGGGCCGGGCCGCCCTGAGGGTTGGTGGCGGGCGCCCGCTGGGGCGGCCGTCACCGTGGGCTCATCAGGCCGTCGGCGTGGCGACGGTGGCGATGAGCGCGTCGATCTGGGCGCCCGGCACATCGGTGGTGGTGGCGCCGCCCTCGGTGATGGAGGCCAGCACCTCAACCTTGAAGACCGCACCCGGCTCGGCCGTGTCGGCGATCGTCACGCCGTTGGCAGCCTGGGACCAGGTGTAGGTGTTGCTGGTTGGGAAGGTGACGGCGCCATCCCAGCCGGTCACCGCGTTGGCGGTGCGCTGGGCCTTGGTCACCTTGATCTTGAAGATCAGGCTGTCCCGCATCGCCTGCTGAGCGGTGTTGGGGTTGCTGGTGGCGTCCACCAGCTTCAGGGTCAGCGTCTGGTTCGAGGTGCCATCGTTGGTCAGGTAGAAGGTGGTGGTACGGAACACGTCCGGCACCAGGGCGTCGTTGGTGCCCAGGGCCAGGGGCGCCACCACGGACGCGGCGGCTTCGTGCGGGCCGTCCGGCACGCCGGCCTGCTGGGCGGTGTCCTTCCAGGCGGTGCCGGTCTTGCTGACGTCGTTCTCATCGATGGTGTCGACGATCTGCAGGTTGAACCGGGCAGCCGTGTAGCCGTTGCCGTTGGACGGGTTCGCCCATTCGGTGTCTTGGAAGGCGGCGATGGTCGCACCGGTCACCAGGGCCAGGCCCATGGCGGAGGTGGCGATGATGCCGGCTGCGCGGCGACGCTTGGACTTCTCCTGCACCACCAAGGGCTCGGTGGCCACATTTTGCATAGTCATTCTGTGTTTCTCCTAGGGGAGTTGCTGTCATTGCTTGCCGCGGTTGGCATCTGGTCTGGCCGGCCGGGGCCGGACGGGCCAGAGTAGAACCGCGCCAACGGTTTCAACCGTTGGGTCTTGGGTTGCATTCCCTGATGGCTGACGGTTTCGCTCTGGGCGTGAGTGAATCTGCCCTGGCGTGCCTGGCAGCCACATGGCGGCCGTCAGGCGGTGGCGTGGCCCTTGACGGTCACCCACAGGGAAGCGGTGCCGCCCTGGGCGGCGTTGGTGGTGGCCTGGTCGGTGCCGTCCACCAGGCGGGCCGTCAGGACGATCCGGTAGATGGCGCCGGGCGCTGCCACGGTCACGAACGGGATCGACTTGGCGTCGCTGTTTAGATCGGCCACCGCCTTGCCGGTGGTGGAATAGACCGGCACGGGCGCCTGGCCTTGCTGCAGGCGGTCCACCGCGATATCCAGGCGCAGCAGGTCGCGAGTGCCGGCGTTGGCCGTCCCGGCGGCGGTCTGGTCGATCAGGGACAGGTTGAGCGTCGAATCGACGTTGGAGTTGTTCCGGATGTACAGGGTGGTGGTGGCGTAGGAATCCGCCAGCCCGGGAATCATGGCACCGCCGTTGGCGGTGGTCAGCGCAATGGGGGTGGTGACGCCAGTTTCAGGGAAGTTGTCCGCCAGCCCGTCGGTGGAGGTTTCCTGCCACACCGTGTCCGCCAGGTTGGGCGCCACGGCGGCGGCGATCTGCAAGTTGTACTGCCCCGCCGTGTAGCTGGTGGCGCCGTATTCGCCGTCGGTGAAGGCGGCCTGGGTGACGCCGGTCATCATGGCGGCGCCCAGGCAGGTGACGGCCAGGAAGCCGGCTAGGCGGCGGCTGGTTTGGCGTTCCACCACAATGGCGGGGGGCCGGTTATGGGTCGGTGTGTACATCATGCTTCCTTGTGGCTCGCGCCCGGGTGGCCTCGGTTTGGCCGCCCGGGTTGGCTGTTCGCGTCTGTCTTTGCTGCAGGGGGATTGGGGGGTTCAGAGTGCTTGGCGGCGGTCAGGGCTCTGGCAGTACCGAGGTGCCTAGGACGGCCAGCAACAGGTCGGCGGATTTGTCGGCCAGCGCGTCATTGGCTGCCCGGCTGCCCTGGTCCGGGATGGTGGCCTTGAGCGTCAGGCGGTGGCTGGTGCCAGGGGTGGCCTCATCATCGATCACCATGGGGACGGCGCCGGTGGTGAGGTCGGTGTACTGCAGGCCGGTGCCTTGGCTGACACCATCAAGGTCGATGTCGAAGCGCAGCACGGCCAGGGCCTCGGCATCGGAGCCCGGTTGGGCAAACAGCCGGAAGATCATCTGCGAGTTGGCGGTCGAGTTGGGGTCGTTGCGGACCTGGAACTGCACCGTGTGGCCGGTGATCGGGTCACCGGGCACAATCCAGGTTGAGCCGGTCAGGGTCAGGGGGGTCAGCACGCCCGTGTCGGCCTGGTTGTCGGGTAGGCCGTCCAATGACGTCTCGTGCCAGTCCTGGCCGTCCAGGGAGATCTGCAGGTTATGGACGCCGGCCGAATGGTCCATGGCGCCGTATTCGCCGTCGACAAAGGAGGCCAAGGTGGGGCCGGCCAGGACCGTCAGTCCGGCCAGGCCGGCCATGGCGCCGGCCGCCGCCAGGGCCCGCCGCCACCACCGCTTGGTGGGTGGGGTGAGCTGGCAGGCCGGGCTGGCCCACCGGCTGTCGCTGCGCACGTGACGCGCCACGGCACCTCCTTGCCTTGAATTGATCGCCATTGCTTCAACGTCCGCGGCGCCCGGATTATTCCCGGGCCGCCGGGCTGTCATTTACAAGTGGTCAGGAAGCGGCCGTCGCGGTGCAGCCAGACCAGGCCACCGGGATAGGTGTTCGTGGTGAGCGTGTTGCGGCAGTCCCACCAGTTGCGCACCATCAGGTGGGGGTTGTTCACCTTGATCTGCCAGGTGGTGTTTGAGGCGGTGTCACCCCAATTGGTGAAGGTGGTCCAGCCGCCGCCAAAGGTCCAGTAATGGCCACTGGTGTCTTCCACCAGGCAGGTGAAGTCGCTGCAGGCGATCTCATGCGCCCGGCCGGGGTAAAACGGGCTGACCGGGTCGTCTGAAACCAGCTTGGTGGGGGTTTGGAAGCCTGGCGTGGCGCCATCGTGTGGTGCAGCGCTGGCCGCAGTCGCGGCTGCGAAGATCACCTTGCCGTTGGCATCCAGAGCAGGGAAGTCATCGGACATGCGCCGGGTGCCGTAAGCCCACAGGGCGCCGGTCGAATCCAGGATGAAGACCATGTCGCGGCTGTGGCGCACCATCACCGGTGTGACGCCGCTGCCCAGCGAAAGCTCGGTTGGCACCAGCGGGTTGGTGGCGTGCCCAGCCCCGTAGAAGCCGTCGTTGCCCCAGGTGTAGAGGTGCAGCTTGCCATCCTTGGAACTGTGGACCAGCAACTGGGAGCCGAAGGCGTGGCCGCTGATGTACTGGATCGCACCGTTGTCCGCCTTCAGGGCCTGGAAACCGTTGCCGGCCGCCCGCCCGGCCGAACCCATCCGGACGCCGCGGTCTTCATCCGAACCGACCGCGTAGCTGGTGGCGCTGGTCCGCGCGGCGTCGAAGATCGTACGCAGCGGGTTGGTGGACTTCAGTTCGGTGGGGGACACGAAGTAGTAGCTGTTGAGGGGGGTGCCATCCAGCCCGCTGGCGGCCGAGCCGGCCGGCTGGCCGCCGCCCACATAGCGCCCCCATTTGGTGTCTGAGTCAGGGGTGGCGTTGTTGGCACCCCAAAAGACCAAGCTGGGCGGGACATCGTCGGTGGTGGTGGCGTTGGTGCAATTGCCGTGGGGCGTGCCCTGGGTCTCGGTGGTCGCGTCGTCATAGACCGTGGTTTCCACCCAGGTGGAGACGGACCAGCCGCAAGTCACCACCGCCCAGGCGTTGGCTGGGCCCACGCCAAAGGAGTGCACGCCGGTCAAAATGCGGCGCGGCCGTGAGCTCTTGCGGTTGGAACTCGTAGCGTTATTGGTGGCCACTCCTTGGCCAATCGAGCCGGTGCCGGCCGATTCGCCCCAGCTATACAGATTGCCCAGGTTGGTCAGCACAAAGAAGGTTTGGCGGGTGGTCTTGAGGTCGATGATCACTTCACCGGTCCCCAAC
>JAISTN010000411.1 GCA_031272565.1 Bifidobacteriaceae bacterium | reverse complement strand
CGGATGGAAGCGGAACTGCTGCTCCAGGCACTCCTTGAGCAGGCGGCCCCAATCGAACTGGGGCATCTGCACGCCCAGACCCAGGAAAGACAGGCTGGCGAAGGCCAACAGGGCGTTGCCGGCCCCGATGGTGGCGTTGACCACCAGCGGTTCGCCGATGTTGGGCAGCACGTGGCGCCCAAACAGACGGAACCGGCCCACCCCGCCCACCTTGGCGGCCGCCACATAGTCGCGGCCCAGCACCCCGGCAATCAGGGTTTGGCACAGGCGCGCAAAGGACGGCCCGCCGGCCAGGCCAATCGCCACCGCCGCCTGGTGGGCGCCCGAGCCGAACACGACGGCGAAGAACAACGCCAACAGCAGGCCCGGGAAAGCCACCGCAATGCCGATGAACCAGTTGACCGCCCGGCCCGCGCGCCGGCCCAGGATGATCGGCGCCGAACCCAAGATCAGCCCCATCACCAGGGAAATCGCGGTCGATTCCAGCGCCATCATGATCGACAGGCGGGAGGCCACCAGGACGCGCGCCAGCATGTCACGGCCACCTGCGTCGGTGCCGGCCCAGTGTTCGGGCGTGGGCCCGCCGGACAGGTTGGTCAGGTCACGGGTCTGGCTGGCTTCACCCCAGATGATGGGCGCAAAAGCCGCCAAGAACAACACCAAGGCCAGGCAGATGATCGCCACCAGGCCCATGGGCGTGGCGAAGGCCCGGCGCAGTTGGGCGCCGGGGCGGGCTTGGTTGGTGGTCTTCGTTGCCATCAGCCCTCGCTCACCGTGGAACGCGGGTCAAGCAGCGCCAACGCGACATCGACCACCGTGTTGATGACCAGCACCCCCACGCCGAAGAACAGGATGATGCCTTGCGCCAGCGGGTAATCGTTGCCGGTGATGGCGGCCACCAGGGTCTGCCCTAGGCCTGGCCAGGTGTAGACGTTCTCCACCAGCACGGTACCGATCATCAAGCCGGCCAGCAGCATGCCGCCCAACGTCAAGGTGGCGGTGACGGCGTTGGGCAGGGCGTGCAGCAGGTAGATCCGCCAGGCTGGTAACCGCTTGGCCCGGGCGGTGCGGACATAGTCCGTGTTCATCACGCCCAGCACCTCGACCCGGATGATCCGGGTCAACACGGCCGCCGGGGGTAGGGCCAGGGCCAACACCGGGATGACGAAGGATGAGGTGGTGCCCGTGTTGGCCACCGGCAGCCACCCCAACCTGGCGCCCAGCACGGCCGCGAAGATCGAACAGTAGATGAAGTCCGGGATGGCGCCCAGCACCACGGTGGTGCCGACAAAGCCCAGCTCCGCCTTTGGGGCCCGGCCGCGCCGGGTGATCACCGCCATGGTCAGGCCCACCGGCACGGCAATCAACAGGGCCACCACGAAGGCCAAGCCGGCCAGGGACATGGTGGCCGGCGCCCGGGCCGTCAAGGTGTCCCACACGGTGGTCCGCAGATAGATCGAATCGCCCAGTTGACCAGTGAAAATGCCCTTGATAAAGCTGGCGTACTGGTCCAGGATGGGCCGGTTGAGGCCCAGAGCCTCCCGCCTGGCTTCGACCGCCGCCGGGGAGGCGGTAATGCCCATCGACGCCCGCACCGGGTCACCCGGGATCAGGTGAATCATTGAAAAGGCGGCCGTCACCACCACCCACAGTGACACCACCAGCCGGCCGGCCCGGCGCAGAGCAAAGCGCACCCAGCGGTTATGCCACACCGCTGCGGCGCCGCCAACGGCCAAGGCCGGCGCGGCTGGTTCGGCTGTCACGAGGCTGATCGACCGGTCAGCCGGCCACTCGGATCGAGGTCACCTGGCTGTGGCCCACATATTCATAGGTGGTGCCGCTGTAGTAGATCATGTTGGGGCGGACGGCCCAGGGCACAAAATCGGCCGCCTGGTACATCGCCTGTTCGGCCGCCTGGAATGAACTGCAAGAGTCTGCCCCGGTCTTGGCCAGGGCCTCGGTCACCGCCGCGCTGTAGGCCTCGTTGGCAATCGAGCTGAAGTTGGCGCCGCCCTCGGCAACGCCAGGCCCGGAGATGAACGACACGACCTGGTCGGGGCTGTTCAGGTTGATCGGTTCCCAGGCGACATCCCAGTCACCGCTGCCAAACAGCACTTCGCTCATGCGCGTGGTGTCCAGTTCTTGCGTCTCGACGGTGAAGCCGGCCGCCTGCCACTGTTCCAGGATCAGTTCGGCCGCCGCCTGGCCGGTGGTGCCCAGCAGCGAGTCATAGAGGAACTTGATGACCACGGCCTCGCCGTCCTTGGCCCACATGCCGCCGTTGCCCTGCTCGTAGCCGGCCGCCTCCATAGTGGTGGTGACCGCCGCCGGGTCGTAGGTGGGCAGGTAGCCGGTGGTGGCGTCGTAGATGCACGGCGTGGGCGGCACCACGGCCAGCATGGTGGTGCGCGAGCCGTCACCGCCGGTGATGACCGAGGCCAACGTGTCCAGGTCAACCGCCTGGGTCAAAGCCACCCGGATAGCCTCGTCCGCCGTGGGGTGGCCCTCGGCGTGGTTGTACCAGGTCTCACCCAGCAGGGCGTCCACTTCGACACCGGACAGGCCGGCCGCGGCCGCCCGGGCGCCATCGGCCCCCACCGTGGTGACGACGTTGACATCGCCGGCCAGCAGCAAGTCGACGGCGGTTGACTCGTTGGCCACAATCCTGACCTCAATGGTCTCCGGCTGGCCCGGTTCGGCCGTGGTGGCCCCACCTGGGCCCCAGGTGTAGCCGTCACGGCGCACGTAGGTGTAGTGGTCTTCTGGCACCGCCTCGGTCAACTCATAGGGGCCAGAGCCGATGGTCGCGGCCGTCATCAGGGAACGATCCGCCAGGGCCGCGTCACAGATGATTGGGAAGTTGGACAGTGTTTCCAGCAGGAAGGGGGCCGGCGCCGCCAGTTCGAAGGTCACCGTGCCGGCGGCGTTGTCGGCCGTGGCGGTGATGCCGGCGGGCAGGAACGTGCCCAGGTAGGGCGAACCGTTCTCCACGTCTTGCGCCCAGTTGATGTTGTCCGCCACGGTCTGGGCGGTCAGGGTTGAACCATCGGAGCAGGTGATGCCCTCGTTCAGGGTGAAGACGGCCGTTGAGCCCTCATAGGTCCACTCCTTGGCCAACTGGGCCTGCACGTCACCGGCCGCGTTGGTGCCCAGCAGCGAGTCGTAGGCCAGGAAGGCCAGCTCGTAGGCGGCGCTAACCACCGACATCTGCGGGTCCAGGTTGCCCGGATCGGCTCCGCTGACAATCACCACCTTGGAATCGGCCGTACTGCCGCTGCCATCCGTGGCGGTGCTGTCGCCGTCCGTGCCGGTAGTTTCACCGGTCGCGGTCGCTTCGTTGGTGCTGGCATCGGTGGCGGTGTCATCGGTCTTGTTGGTGCCGCAGGCGGCGAGCGTGAGGGCCACGGCGGCCGCCGTGAACAGGGCAGCGAGGGTCTTGGTGCGTGTCATGGTTGATAAACCTCCCCGCATTGGGGCTCAGGGCCGGCCATGGCGCTGCCACGACCCGGCTGGAGGGTGGACGGCCGGGGCCACTGCCACTGTGCGAGTGCGGTGAGACCCAGCCTGGAGCGTGAGAATGGAATCCCAGGTCAGAAGCCTACTACCTGTTTCTGGGAGCGCTGGCCGCCACCACCGGAGCCGTCACCTGGGATCCGATGCTTCTATGTTTCGTCAAGCCGGTACAAGCCCGTCAACAGCCGAAATGCCTGCCGAGCAACGTAACGCTTCAACACACGACGAACCTCACAGCGGCTACACCCCCACCTGACCAACCCCGGGCGTAGCGAACGTGGATGGGCCTGGCCGTCGGCCGCGTGCGGAGCGCGAGGCAGACTGGTTGTGAGCGGCCACCACCGCCGGCCCGGCCGGAAGGCGACCGGGCGCCATCGGACCAAGGACGGGGCTACAGCATGGCTTCGAAAAGGCGCGGATCCGGGGCCGGGATGACACAGCTAGCCACCACGGCGCCGCGCTGTTTGGCGTCGTACAAGCCGGCGTCGACCGCCGCCTTGACGTCCGCCACGTCCCCGGTCAACACAAAGAAGCTCTTGCCGCCAATGCCCATGCCCAAGCGAACCTGGATCAGTTCGGCGCGGCCGGTCTTAACAGCGGCATCGGCGCCCACAATGGCGCTGGCGATGTCAAAGTACTCCACCACACCCACGGCGTTGACCGGGCCAACCGAGACCGCGGCGTTGATGGCCGGCAGCACACTGGAGTGGAGGCGCGGAATGATCAGGTGGTTCACCACAGCGGTGCCGCCCGCGTCCAGGCCGGCCGCCACCGAGGCCTTGACCGCGCCCACGTCGCCATAGACCATCACCGTGTACTTGCCCGGGCAGACCGGTTTGGAGAAGGACAGTTCCACCTGGCCCGCCTTCAGCATCACATCGGTCACCTCGACGCCGCGGGCAATCGAACCCAGTTCGATCAGGCCAATGCTTGTTACCTTCATGCCGCCCTCCGTCCGCCGGCGGCGCCGGCCGCCGCCAGATCGATCCAGCCATCGCTCACGCCCGTCACCACGCCGTCAATCGAAGCGTGAACCAGGCAACCGGCCTCAGTGAAATCCACCCCGGCCACCACATCACCCACCTTGACTTTGTCCCCCACCGCTACCCGCGGCGTGGACGGCTTGCCAATGCCGTGCCGCAAGGCCAGCCGCACCCGGTCCGGCGTGCACTCCACCACCCGGTCCAGGTGGGTGGGATAGGCCCCCAGCCGCCAGCGGTCAATCAACCGCTGTTGCGCAATGTGGCGGTAGTCCCGCTCCCTGGTCTGACCCGGGTGAATGGTCTTGTCCTGCACCCCAACACCTTGCGTGCGCAGCAGGTTCTTGACGTACATGTTCATGTGCCGCGGGCTCAAGCCCATGGGGCAGGCGAACAGTTCGCAGATGCCGCAGGCGCAACACAGCAACGCGTCCAACAGATCGGTGGCCCCCTGCCCGGTCGCCACCGAGCGCATCACCCGGTGGGGCCGCATTTGGTGGCCAATCAGATACCGGGGGCACATGTCAGTGCACAGCGAACACTGAATACAGAGCGACTTGGCCTGGTTGATGATGTGCTCAATCGGTTTGGCCTCGAACTCGATCAGCGGGTGACTGGCCGGCAGCACAATCAGGCCGCCATCGGCCTTGCCGTAGCCCAACTCGGCCGCCTCCGCCTGGCCGTGTTGCCGGCCCATCATGGGCCCGCCGCGCACGATGGCGTACGGCTCCACCGTGGCGCCGCCGGCGGCCGCGATCAAATCGGCCGCTGTCGCCCCGATGGGCGCGTCCACCAGGCACGGCTGGGCCACCTCGCCGGTAACGGTCACAAAGTGCCGGGTAACGGGCTGGCCCTGGGTGGCCCGGTAGATGTTCAAGGCGGTGGTGACATTAACCACCACAATGCCCAGTTGCAGCGGGATGCCGCCTGGCGGCACCGTCTGGCCGGTGATCTCATAGATCAAGACTTGTTCGTCACCGGCCGGGTAGAAGCTGTC
>JAISTN010000372.1 GCA_031272565.1 Bifidobacteriaceae bacterium | reverse complement strand
CACCTCTGCCGTGCCGGCCGCCAGGTCGACATCCTTCAGGCCAATCGAACCGACCAGTTCGCCGCCGGCCGCCCGCCGGATGGCCCAGTTGTAGGCTCGGTCATTGGTCCAGTCTTCCTCAACCTTGGCCAGGAAGGCGGCGGCGTCGTCTAGCGAATAGTGCGAGGGAACCCTGGTGCACCGCCCGATCTCCGGATGATGGCAGGCCTCTGTCACGGCCGCGGCGTCATCCGCCCGCCACTGATTCAGCACCAGCCCCGGGGCCGCCAGCGCAAAAAACTCCATACCCGGGGAGCCTACCCGCGTGCGGCGCGCCCGGCGGGCAATGGCTCCGCGGCAGAAGTATGCACGTTGGACAGTTCCCGAATGCCGCCTTTCGTCAGGTGGGGACGGGTCCCAGGTGACGAATCCCGCAGGAAGAGAGTGGCCACCCGGGTCCAGGTCCAAGGTGGCCACTCCCAAAGCCCCCGGCCAGACGTTGTGGCCACCCGGGTCCAGGTCCAAGGTGGCCACTCTCACCCGGCCCAAGTTGGCAAGTTGGCCACACGGGTCCAGGTCCAAGATGGCCACTCTCACCCGGCCCAAGTTGGCAAGTTGGCCACCCGGGTCCAGGTCCAAGGTGGCCACTCTCACCCGGCCCAAGTTGGCAAGTTGGCCACACGGGTCCAGGTCCAAGATGGCCACAGCCTGAACAGATCGGGCCATGGTGCACCCGGAAGGTTGGCGGGGTGTCAGGTCCGTGACGGTTGGCCGGGGACGACTGGGTGGGTGGGCCTGGGTTGCGCCGGCAAGTTGGCGAGGTAGTAAGTCCGTGACGGATGGCCGGGGACGACTGGCCGGGTGGGCCTGCCGGGTTACTGCGAGTTTTCGAGGACTTGTGTACGGGCCGGGCCGCGGCCGCCGGCGTTGCCGCCGCCGCCCCGAACGAGGCCAGATACGTTTGCGCAGGTCAGCGCCTTGCCGCCGATGTCGGCCGGTTGGTTGGGCGCCTAGTCTGGGGCCGGCATCGGGCGCTACCCGTACACAAGTCCTCGAAAACTCGCAGTTGCTTTGCCCACCCCGGCCAGCCCGGCGCCACCGGGGACCTTCAGAGCGCTCCTGGTCAATCTTGGGCTGGAAATTGACCAGGATCGGCGTGAAGCTCCCCGGCCAGACCTGTCATGCCATCGTCATGCGGAGAGAGTTGCGGTAGTCCACGGGGCGCAACCGACCCATGTGGAGAGACTTGCGGTAGTTCAGGAGCCCAGATCAGCCGTGCGGAGAGAGTTGCTGCAGTTTTCGGCCCGAAAAACTACCGGAAGTCTCTCCGGATCGGCTGAAAGGGGCCCAGAACTACCGGAAGTCTCTCCGGGGTGCCCGCAGCCGCCCTGTGGACAACCGGAAGTGCCGGTGCCGCTCAGCGTCCCAGGCCAGTCGTCGCAGACTCAACGCCTAGTGAACCTGCCGCCACCCGCCCAAGCCGACCCCCGCCACGCCGTCCCAGGCCAACCCGTTGTCCATGCCCAACGACCGGCAACTTGTCGAAACCCCCCAAGCCGACCCCCACCAGACCGTCCCAGGCCAATTCGTCACTGTCTCAACCACCACGAAACTTGCCGGTGCCACGCAAGCTGACCCCAATTTGGCTCGGCTCGGTCTGGGTCCTAGAGGTCACCGCGGGACCGTCAGGTAACCTGACACGGTCTGCCCCATCAGTTGTGGCCCGGAAGGGCAAGAGGGGGGAGGACCTCATGAGCTTCGTGAGCAGGGCGGCCGATCCAGTAGGGGCGGCTGGGCGGATACTGCGGGTGCGCAACTGGGCGGCCCGCGGCGTTGTGGTCTTGGCCGCGCTGGGGGCGCTGTCAGCCGTGTCGACGCACATCAGGCACCATATGGGCTGGTGGGGTGAAGTCGTGCCGGTGGTGGGCCCGTGGTCCAGCTCGGCGGCCCTCTTCATGGCCTCCACCGTGCTGTTCTTGCTGGCCCGGGGCCTCTACGGCGGCCACCGGCTGAACTGGGCCGCCGCGGTGGCCATCTTGGCCTTCCAGGCCATCATCCAAGGCGTTCGGGGTGGGCACAACTGGGTGGGTGCCGGTGTGATCTTGGTCTCAGCGTTGTTGCTCGCCAGCCAATGGCGGGCCTTCCCGGTGCTGCCCACCAAACACTCCACCCGCCTGGCCGTTATCGGCGTCATTCTGACCGCCGTCGCCACCGGTGCGGAGGTCTTCACCGCCTCGCGCTGGCTGAGCGGCGAACAACTGCGCGATGACCTGCTGGGACGGGCCGAACTGTGGGCCAACCGCCTGTCCCTGTTCATCGCCATCGTGGTGGTGGTGGCAGTGCTGTGGCTGCTGTCTTCGCCCCGGCCGGCCGACCAAGCCTTGGGCCACCGGCACCTGGAGGCCCGCGAACAGGCCCGCCGGGTGGTCCAGCGCTGGGGCACCGGCTCGCTGGACTACTTTGCCTTGCGCGACGACAAGGACTGGTTCTTTGTGGGCCATTCGGTGGTGGCCTATTCGGTGCGCGGCGGTGTCTGCCTGGTGTCACCGGATCCGATTGGCCCGCCGGAGGAACGCGAACAGGCCTGGGCCGAATTCACCATGTTTGTGGCCCGCCACGGCTGGTCCCTGGTGGTGGTGGCCGCCGCGGAGGACTGGCTGCCCATCTATAGCCGGACCGGCCTGCATGACTTCTACATTGGCGACGAGGCCGTGGTGATGGTGGACAGTTTCACCCTGGAAGGCCACGAACACAAGTCGATGCGGGGCGCCCACAACCGGGTCCGCCGGGCCGGCTATTCAACCATCTTCATCGACCCTTCAACGATTGCCCAGACTGACCCGGACCTACCGGCCAAGGTTGAGGCCATGAGCGCCGAATCCCGCAAGGGCGAAGCCGAACGGGGCTTCTCCATGACCCTGTCGCGGATGTTCGACCCGGCCGATACGGGCCTGATGCTGTCCGTCACCCGCAACCCGGAGGGCCGGGTGGACGCGATCTGCCAGTGGGTGCCAGCCAAGGCTCTGGGCGGCTGGTCGCTGGACGTCATGCGGCGGCGCATCGAAGACAACCTGGATCTGCCCAACGGGCTGTTGGAGTTCACCATCATCGAGACCATCGAAGAAATACGCCGGCGTGGCCAGAAGGCCCTGACCTTGAACTTTG
>JAISTN010000343.1 GCA_031272565.1 Bifidobacteriaceae bacterium | reverse complement strand
AACTGCCTGGCGTTGCAGGATTTCTGCGAACAGGCCGGCGTGCAGACCAGGGTCCAAACCGCCATTTCGATGGGCCAGGTGGCAGAAAGCTACATCCCGTTGCGTGCCATCCGGCACCTCGAGAAGGGGCGCGTGGTGATTTTCGGGGCTGGGGCCGGCATGCCGTACTTTTCCACCGACACGGTGGCGGCACAGCGGGCCCTGGAGACCCACTGCGCGGTGGTGCTGATGGCCAAGAACGGCGTGGACGGCGTCTACACGGCGGATCCGCGGACCGATCCGACGGCCACCAAGATTGACCGCATCACCTATGAAGACGCGTTGGCTCAGAACCTGCGGGTGGTTGACGCGGCAGCCTTTTCGCTGTGCATGGAGAACCAGTTGCCCATGGTGGTGTTCGGCCTGGAAGGTGAAGGTAACGTCACCCGTGCTCTGGTGGGCGAACGAATGGGTACGCTGGTAACCGCACGCAAGTAATCGACCCTGGAGCCAAGCGAGGCAAAGGAGCTGACGTGATACCAGACGTTCTGAAGGACGCGAAACGGCGCATGGAGCGCACGGTTGAAAACGCTGCCGGGGAGTTTCAGGCCATCCGGACGGGCCGGGCCAGCGCGGCCCTGTTCGACAAGGTGATGGTGGACTACTACGGCACGGCGACCCAACTGAAGCAGTTGGCGTCGATTGTGGTGCGGGAGGCCAGGACGGTGGCGATCACGCCCTATGACCGTTCCTCCATGGCGGCGGTGGAAAAGGCGATCCGCAACTCTGACTTGGGCGTGAACCCCAACAACGACGGCCAGTTGATCATCATCCACCTGCCGGAACTGACGGCGGAGCGGCGCAAGGAGTATGTCAAGCTGGCCCGCTCGCGGGCGGAGGAAGGCCGCATTGGTGTGCGCCAGTCCCGCCACAAGGCGAAGGAAGCGTTGTCCCGCTTGCAGAAGGACGGCGAGGCCTCGGAGGATGAGGTGCGCCACGCGGAGAAGGAACTGGACACCTTGACCAAGAACGCCATCAGCAAGATCGATGACCTGCTGGCGCACAAGGAAGCCGAACTGCTTGAGGTCTGATGCCTCCCACCAGCTTGCCTGACATCCCTGAACCGCCACCCCAGGCTCGCCTCCGTTCTTTGGCGGCGAGCCGGCCGCTGAGCCCGGTCCAGGCCGAGGCGGCCAGCGCGGCGGCGGTGGCGCGGGCGGCGGCCCCCAGCGGCGTTCCCGCAAGCAGCTTTGGGGCGGCCGGTGCACCCACAGTGGGGACAGCCAAGACCGCCGCCGATGTCGCCCGGGCGGCCGGGCCAGAGGCGGCGGCCGGTGCCGCCCCCGCGGCTGGTGCCGCCCCGGCGCCGGCCAAGCGGCCGTCTGGCGGCCGCAACTTGGCGGTCGCGGCCCCGGTGGCGGTGGGCCTGATTGGCGTGCTGTTGGCCAGCATCTGGTTTGATCCCCGGCCGTTTGCCGGCCTGGTGGCGCTGGCCGTGGCCGTGGCCCTGTGGGAACTGCGAGGCGCCTTGGGTCACGCCGGCTTGTCTTTGCCCTGGCTGCCCTTGGCCTTGGGTGGTGCTGGTATGCAGGCGGCGGCGATCTGGTCCGGCGTGGCGGGCGTGGCGGTGGGCTTCTTCTTGACCCTGGTGACCGCCCTGGGCTGGCGGCTGCTGGAGGGCAGCCAGCCAGACCAACCGGGCCGGCTGCCGCGGGACTTGACGGCCACGGTGTTCGCGGCGGTCTACCTGCCGCTGTTGGGCTCATTCGTCACCATGATCGCCTTCATGGAGCGGGGCAAGTGGCTGGTGTTGCTGCTGGTGGCGCTGCCGGTAGCGTCTGACACGGGCGGCTTCTTTGCCGGTTCGCTGCTGGGACGCCATCCGATGGCGCCAACGGTCAGCCCCAAGAAGTCCTGGGAGGGCATGGCCGGTTCCGTGGTGGGAGCCAGCCTGGTAGGCGTTGGCGGCATGGTGGTGCTGGAACAGTCCTGGTGGATCGGATTGATCCTGGGACTGGCCGGG
This sequence comes from Bifidobacteriaceae bacterium, assembly GCA_031272565.1. GTDB lineage: Bacteria > Actinomycetota > Actinomycetes > Actinomycetales > WQXJ01 > JAISSX01. Next base: position 4,746 of record JAISTN010000343.1, on the reverse strand, counting down.
GCGGCGGCCGGCACCCTTGGCGACCTGGCCGAATCACTGCTGAAGCGGGCCTTGGGGATCAAGGACATGGGCTCGTTACTGCCGGGGCACGGCGGGGTGCTGGACCGGGTCGATTCGATCCTGATGACGGCACCGTTGGCCTTCATTGCGTTGACCGTGCTGGAACGCGGTGCGTTCTGGTGAGGCTGGCACCGCGCCACCTGGCCGATCTTGACCCGGCCGGCCGGCGGGCCTGGGCCCAAGAACTGGGCTACCCAGGTATGCGGGCGGCGCAGTTGGCCACCCATTATTTTGGGCACTTGACGGCCGACCCAGCCGCCATGACAGACTTGCCAGCCGGCACCCGGGCCGAGTTGGCGGCCACCTTCCTGCCCCCATTGCTGACCCCGGTGGCGCAGCAGGTGGCCGATGGCGGCCGGACGGTCAAGACGTTGTTCCACCTGCATGACGGCATCGCCATCGAGACGGTCACAATGGCGTACCCGGACCGGGTGACGGTCTGTGTTTCGGCCCAAGCGGGTTGCGGCATGGGCTGCCCGTTCTGTGCCACCGGCCAGTTGGGTTTGCAGCGCAACCTTTCGGCCGGCGAGATCGTGGAGCAGGTTCGCCAGGCGGCGGCCCTAGCCAGGGACCGTGACTTGGGCCGGCTGTCGAACGTGGTCTTCATGGGCATGGGCGAACCGCTGGCCAACTACTCCGCGGTGGCGCGGTCGCTGCGGGCCATCAGCGAAGCGCCGCCGGCCGGGCTGGGCATCAGTGCCCGGAACTTGACGGTGTCAACGTGTGGTCTGGTGAACGGCATCGGGCGCCTGGCGGCCGAAGGCTTGCCGGTGCGGTTGGCCGTGTCGCTGCATGCGCCCGATGACGAGTTGCGGGACCGGTTGGTGCCGGTCAACCGGCGCTGGCCCATCAGCCAGGTGCTGCGGGCCGCTCACGGGTATTTTGCGGCCTCTGGGCGGCGAGTCAGCGTCGAATACGCGCTGATTCGCGATATCAATGATCAACAGTGGCGTGCGTCACTCTTGGCGGAGCGGCTCACCCACTACGGGACCGGATGGGTTCATGTCAATCCCATTCCGCTCAACCCGGTGGCAGGCTCGGTCTGGACGGCCAGCCGCCCTGAGGCGGAGAATGCGTTTGTGGAAACGCTACGCCGGGCAGGCTTGACCGTCACCTTGCGCGACACCAGGGGGCGGGAGATCGACGGCGCATGCGGTCAACTGGCGGCTAAGGAGGCAAAGGCGAATGGCTGATCTGTTCCGGCGGGCTAAGGGCGGCGCCCGCGGCTACGACCCCCATGAGGTCAACGAGTTCTTTGCGCGGGCTCAGGCGATCTATGAAGGCGTGTCACCAGAGCAGTTGGGACCGGACGAGGTGCGCACGGTGGCGTTTGCCCAGGTCCGGGGCGGCTATGACGAGGCCCAGGTGGATGGCGCCTTGGACCGGTTGGACAGCGCCTTCACCCGCAAGCAGCGGGCCGAGTTCATTGCGCTGCACGGCCAGCAGGCCTGGCTGGACAAGATCGTGGACCGGGCCACCACCTTGTATGACAGGCTGGGGCGGCCGGATGGCCAGAAGTTCGCCGCGGCCGAATCAGGTAAGCCGGCCTACGACAAGGTCCAGGTCGACTCGCTGTTGCACCGCCTGGCGGCCTATTTCAACGACGGCACACCGCTGGCTAGCGCCGATGTCCGCCACGCCGTGTTCACGCCGGTGCGGGGCAAGCGGGGCTACGCCATGGGCCCGGTAGACGCCTTCCTAGACCGCGCCCTGGAAGTCCTGCTGGCCGCCGAATAGCCCACCGGCCGCACCCTTAGGTTCGGTGGGTCTTCTTGCCTGTTCCCGCGCGCGCCCACATGTCGCATGCCACATCTTCTAGGTGCACACGGGCAGCGAAAATGTGACCATGTGGGCTGAGCGACAGCCGTGACAAGCCAGCCTGTGGTTCAGGCGGGTAGTGCCTATGCGGTGGGTGCCGGGGGCGGGGGTGGCGGGGTGGCGGTCGACTGGAAGCGGCCTTGGGCGGCCTCGGCGGCGCGGCCGCTGCGGCTGTCCGGCGCCACCGATTCGAAGTCGCGGTTCAGCAACTGTTCGTTGATCTGCAACTGGCGGCGCTTGACCTTGGCCACATCGTCCAAGTTGACATCACCGGTTTGGGCTGCCGTCTGGACAATCAGCGTGCCGGCGCCCAGGATCCGCTCCAGGAAGGTCTGGGTGTAGTTGACCGCATGAACGCGGTCCATCGGGATGTCGCGGCCTTCGCGCTTGAACACGCCTTCGCGGCTGATCAGCCGGTAGTTGGTCAAGGTGTCGGTGCGGCAGGCCCAGCGAATCAGGGGGGCAATAAACCAGATCGCGATTACCAGGACGGCCAGGCCAAGCACCGCCCAGCGCAACCAGTTGAACGATTCGCGTTCCGGGATCAGGACCAGGTAGCAGACCAGCGTGCCGGCGATGGCGGCGGCCAGGACCAGGAAGGGCGCCACCAGGGTTTTCCAGTGGGCGCGAGCGTGGAAAACAACATATTCCTCAACGGCGAGTTCTTTCTTGCTGAATGGCATGCCTCAATTGTGGCGCAAGCAGCGCGTTTCACCCAAGCGCCGGGCCGTGGTGGCCCCGCTGGCGCCCCGCCGCTGACGCAGCCGAGTCAAGCCACCAATGAGCGGGGACGCCGGACGGCGGGCGGCGTGAGACCATGGGCGGGTGAATTTGCGTTCGGTTGCCGTGCTGGGGTCTACCGGGTCGATCGGCACCCAGGCCTTGGAGGTGATCGCGGCCCATCCGGAGGCGCTGGCGGTGGATTCGCTGGCGGCCGGCGGCGCCGATCCCGCGTTGCTGGCGCAGCAGGTCCGGCGGTACCACCCCAAGGCGGTGGCCGTGGCCGCGCCGGAGGCCGCCGCCCGGCTCGGTGAGGCACTGGCCGGCAGCGGCTTCAAGCCACAGATTCTGGCTGGGCCCGATGCCGCCGCCCAGGTGGCTGGGCAAGGGGCCGATGTCGTTCTGAACGGCATCACCGGCGGGGTCGGCTTGGCCCCTACTCTGGCCGCCTTGAAGGCCGGTTCTACCTTGGCCCTGGCGAACAAGGAGTCACTGGTGGTGGGCGGCAGCTTGGTGAGGGCGGCCCAGGTTCGCCCGGATCAGATTGTGCCGGTCGATTCGGAACACAGCGCCATTGCCCAATGCCTGCGCGGCGGGCGGCGCGCAGAAGCGGAACGGTTGATCCTGACCGCCTCCGGCGGCCCGTTCCGGGGCCGCGCCCGGGCCGAGTTGCAGGACATCACGCCCGCTCAGGCTCTGGCTCACCCCACCTGGGACATGGGACCGGTGGTCACCATCAACTCGGCAACCCTGGTGAACAAGGCTTTGGAACTGATTGAGGCCCACCACCTGTTCGGCTTTCCACCGGACCGGATCGACGTGGTGGTGCACCCCCAGTCGGTGGTCCACTCGATGGTGGCCTTCCGGGACGGCGCCATCCTGGCGCAGGTCTCCCCGCCGGACATGCGCCTGCCCATCGCGCTGGGTCTGACCTGGCCGGAGCGGCTGCCGGGCGTGATTGGGCGGACCGAGTTCACTCAGCCCACTGCCTGGACGTTCGAGCCGGTGGATCATCACACGTTCCCGGCCGTCGAGTTGGCCCGCTACGCCATCGGCGCTTCGCCCCTGCATCCAGCCGTGCTGAATGCGGCCAACGAGGTGCTGGTGGCGGCCTTCCTGCAGGGCCGCCTGCCGTACCTGGCAATTGCTGACACGCTGGTGCAACTGGTCACCCAATACGATCCACCAGTCTTTTCAGGAGCGACCCCTACCCTTGGCCAGGTGATGATGGCTGAACAATGGGGCCGCGACCAGGCCGCCGCGGCAACTGACTACTCGACCTCAGGTCACCAGTAGGTGGGGACGCCGGCCAGGGTGGTGGCGGCCGGTTGGCCGGCGGCTAGTCCAGGGACGGCCCCGCCTTGACGGGGGGACCTTCGGAGCGATCTTGGTCAATTCTGGTCCGGTTCTTGACCGGGATCGGCGTGAAGCTCCCCTTGGCCATGGGCGGCACTGCCTCGCCCGGGCGTGAGAGCATAGGCGGGTGCCGTCACCTCAAGCCGCTTGGACCCTCGGGCCGGTGGACCACCGGACGTTCCCGGCCACTACCGACACGCTGGTCCAACTGGCCGCCCAGCGTGATTCCCAGGTTTCTCCAGGAGCGACCCCTACCCTTGGTCAGGTGATGATGGCTGAACAATGGGGCGGCAACCGTGCCGCCGCGGCAGCGGCGGTACCGCCGGTTGCCCCGCGAGCGACATCGGCGGCACTGCCGGTTGCCCCGCGAGCGACGTCGGCGGCCCCGCGGTCCACCAGTGAGGGCCAGCCCACCAAGGAGGCCCGGCCGTGACCGTTGCCCTGTACGCGCTTGGCCTGGTGGTGTTCATCATCATCCTGGTGTTCTCCGTTGCCTGGCACGAACTGGGCCACCTGCTGCCGGCTAAGGCCTTTGGCATCAAGGTGTCGCAGTACATGGTGGGCTTTGGCCCCACCATCTGGTCCAAGCCCTGGCGTGGCACCGAGTTCGGTTTCAAGTGGATTCCGTTGGGCGGCTACATCCGGATGGCCGCCATGTACACCCCACACCGGTCCCGCAAGGCGCCGCGCACCGGCTGGCGGGCCTCGCTGGCCAACGAGGCTCGCGCGGCCAGCCTGCGGGAACTCGAAGGCCTAACCCCTGATCAGGCCTTTTACACCCTGTCCGCCCCC
>JAISTN010000341.1 GCA_031272565.1 Bifidobacteriaceae bacterium | reverse complement strand
CAGGCCAATCTCCCCCGCGGCCGCAGGCGCCCGGCCTTCCACCCAGGCCGCCTGGGTGTAGGGATAGTCCCGGCAGTAGCCGATGCCATAACTGGTAGCCCCAGACTGGGCCACCGGCGTGCCGTCCGCCCCGATCAGCACCATCATGCCTTCATAGTCCGGGCAGGCCCCAGCGACGCCATCGGCGGCCTCGATGGTGTCCACCAGGCTGGCCTGAACCGGGTTCCGCCTGACCCCCTGACCCGTCATCAGCGCGCTGGTGGCGCCTTCCGCGTCCAGTGTCTGGGCGCCCAGCACGTAGGCCTCACCGCTGGCCGAGGTTTCCACGATCTTGTCAAAGACGCCGCCCAACTGGGCGCGCAGTTGCAGCGTGCCGGTCATGAAGGCCACGCCCAGGAGGACCGCCAAGACCGACAACACCAGCCGGCCCCAGTGGGCCCGGACCGAACGCAGTGCGATCTGCCTCACTGGCCGGCCTCTTCCTCACCCCGGTGTTCCAGCCGGCGCAGGGCCTCCAGGACCGCGTCCACGTTCGGTGACTCCAGTTCCGCCACAAACACCCCGTCATTCAAGAACAGCACCCGGTCGGAATAGGACGCCGCGTTCGGGTCGTGCGTCACCATGATGACCGACTGCCCCATGTCATCCACCGACCGGCGCAGGAAGCCCAGCACCTCGCGGGAGGCGGTCGAATCCAAATTGCCGGTGGGCTCGTCGGCGAAGACCACGGCCGGCTTGGAGATCAACGCCCGGGCGCAGGCCACCCGCTGCTGCTGGCCGCCAGACAATTCCGCCGGCTTGTGGTGCAGCCGGTCACGCAGGCTGAGCGCGTCCACCACGGCGTCGAACCACTCCGGATCGGTCTTCCGGCGGGCGATGTCGAGTGGCAAAGTGATGTTCTCCCGGGCCGTCAGCGTCGGTATCAGGTTGAAGGCCTGGAAGACAAAGCCCAGGCGGTCGCGCCGCACCTTGGTCAGCTCACGCTGGCTCATGTCGCTGATGGTCAGACCGTCCACCACGATTTGACCTCCCGTGGGGCTGTCAAGCCCGGCGAGGCAGTGCATCAAGGTCGACTTGCCGGAACCGGACGGGCCCATGATGGCGGTTAGCTGGCCGCGGGCGACCTCCAGGCTGACTTCCCTCAAGGCCTGGACCGCATTTTCGCCCCTGCCGTAGACCTTCGTCAGCCCGCTGGCCCGGACCACAGCGCCGGATGTGGCCTCGGATTGAGGCTCAGCAGCGGGTGCTGGGACCGGGGCGGGTACTAAGGCCGGTTTCGGCGCTGGTTTCGGCCCGGGTGCCGGGATCGGCTCCGGTTCCGGTACAGGCTTGGGTGCTGGGGCTGATTCCGGGTCCGGTACAGGCTTGGGTGCTGGAACTGATTCCGGTTCCGGTACAGGCTTGGGCGCCGGGGCCGGCTTGGGCTCGAAGACCGGGGCGGCCGCAGGGCCCGGCTCGGGCTCGAAGGCCGGGGCGGCCGTAGGGGCCGGCTCGGGTGCCAGCGCGACCGGCTCGGCCGGTTCGATAGCCGGTGCCTCCCCGCTGGCCTGCACCCGCGTCAGCGCGGCCAAGCGGCGCACCACGGCCGCCGGGTCATAGGCGGCCGGGTCAAAGCTGCCGAAATCAAAGCCGGGCAGGCTGGCCACTCCCGCTGAGGCAGGCAGCGCCCAGCGCCGCAGGCTGCCGTTAGACACGCCGGGGCCCGCCACCCGGCGCCCCGTGAGACCGCGGATCGCCGCCGCGGCGGCCTCCGGGCCGATCCCGCTGCCGGGCGCGGACGCTGGTGAGATGCCGGTCGAAGACTCTTCGGTCATGGCGCTGGGGCTCCTGCCAAAGCTAGGCGACAGTATTCTTGGACCATCATCCCACGGTGCCAAGTCCGGACGCCATCGGGCATCAACCCCACACACCCCCCTGACCTGCCACTTCACCAGGTTGAAGGCCCGGAACAAGCCGGTCAGTGGGCCGCCGCCAACCAGGATGGCCCCGAACCGACCGACACCTCCAGCGGCACCGACAGTTCCACCGCCGCGCTCATTTCCCGTCGCAGCAACTCCGCCACCGCGGCGTGCTCCCCCGGTGCCACCTCCACCACCAACTCATCGTGGACCTGCAACAGCAGCCGCGACTTCGCCCCGGCCGCCGTCAGGGCGGCATCAACCTGGATCATGGCCACCTTGATGATGTCCGCGGCCGAACCCTGAATCGGGGCGTTGAGCGCCATCCGCTCCGCCATCTCCCGCCGCATCCGGTTATCGGAAGTCAAGTCCGGCAGGTAGCGCCGCCGGCCCATGATGGTCTGCGTGTAGCCATCGATCCGAGCCTTCGCCACCACCGATTCCAGGTAGGCCTTGACCCCACCAAAGCGCTCAAAGTAGTCCGCCATCAGGCTTTCCGCCTCACGCGGGCCAATCCCCAACTGGCGCGACAGACCAAAGGCGCTCAAGCCATAGGCCAAGCCGTAGCTCATCGCCTTGACCCGGCCGCGCAACTCCGGCGTCACGCGCGCCGCCGGCACGCCGAACACCCGCGCCGCCATGGTCGCGTGCAGATCCTCACCCGAACGGAAGGCGTCGATCAGGCCGGCGTCCTGCGACAGGTGCGCCATGATGCGCATTTCGATCTGGGAGTAATCGGCCGTCATCAACGCCTCAAAGCCCGGGCCCACCACAAAGGCCGCCCGGACCTGCCGGCCCGTCTCGGTGCGGACCGGAATGTTCTGCAAGTTCGGCTCGGCTGAACTGAGCCGCCCGGTGGCCGCCACCGTCTGCTGGAACGTGGTGTGGATGCGGCCGTCATCAGCAATCGTTCCAATCAAGGTGTCAATCATCTGCCGGATCTTGGTCACGTCCCGGTGCGCCAGCAGGGCCGCCAAGAACGGGTGACCGGTCTTGGCGAACAGTTCCGCCAACGATTCGGCATCAGTCGAATAGCCCGTCTTCAACTTGCGGGTCTTGGGCATGCCCAGCCGCTCAAACAGGACCTCCTGCAGGGCTTTGGGGCTGGCCAAGTTGACCTGGTCGCCGCCCAACGCCGCGAACGCCTCCGCCTGGGCGGCGTCCGCCCTGGCTTGCAGTTCAGCACTCAAGGCTTCCAGGCGGCCAGTGTCAACGCCGATGCCGGCCGCCTCCATGCCCACCAGGATGCGGCTGACCGGCAACTCCAAGCTGGTCAACAAACCGGCCGCGTGGCGGTCCTCCAACTGACGGGTCAAGACGGGCTCCAGGCGCCCGATGGCGTACGCCCGGGCGCAGCCTTCCTGCTCCACCTGGTCGCCCTCCAGGTCAAGCTCAAGTTCACCTTGAGCCGCATCGCTAACCGCCTTGAGGGGTTGCCCCAAATGCCGCTCGCTCAGGTCGGACAGGTCATAGCCGCGCTGGTCCGGATAGCACAGATAGGCCGCCAAGGCGGTATCGAAGACCACCCCTTGCAGCCCGATGCCCCGGCCCGCCAGCTTGTGCCGGCCAGCCTTCGCATCGTGCAGCACCTTGGGCTGGACCGCATCCTCCAGCCATTGTTGCAAGGCTTGGTCGGTGGCGGGCTGGGCCGCTTCCAGGTCGACGTAGACCGCCTGGCCGTCGGTGGCCGCCAGCCCCACCCCCCAGGCATCGCCCTGGCCCTTGGCCACCTGGCCGGCGATGTCGACCCCGATGGTTTGGCCTTGGTGGCCCTTGAGAAAGCGCTCCAGCCCGCCCCCCTGGGTGTCGAACCGGGTCAAGGGTGGCGCGGCGGCCGCGGCGCTGGCGGGGCCGCCAGCCGGGATCTGCCAAATCCCAGCCTCCAGCACCCGCTGGCGCATACGGTCAAACTCCAGCAGGTCGAAGAGCTGCTCAAAGCCAGCCCGGTCTAGTTCCCCCACGGTTAGCTGATCCACCGTGGCTGGCAAGGCGACATCGGGCACCAAGCGGTTCAGACGCCGGTTCAGGTTGACCTGGTCAAAATGCTCCCGCAAGGCCTGGCCCGCCTTGCCGGCAATCTCCGCCTGGTGCGATTCGATACCGGCCAAATCGCCGTAGAGCTGTAGCCACTTGGCGGCCGTCTTGGGACCCACACCAGGCACCCCCGGCAGGTTGTCGCTAGTTTCGCCCACCAGGGCCGCCAAGTCAGGGTATTGAGCCGGGCCAACGCCGTACTTGGCCGTGATGGCCTCCGGCGTCATCAGGGACATTTCGCCCGCGCCCTGTTTGGGGTACAGCACCGTCACCTGGTCCGTCACCAGTTGGAACGTGTCGCGGTCGCCGCTGGCCACCAGGACGGTCATGCCCTCGGCGGCGCCCTGCGTGGCCAAGGTCGCCAGGACGTCATCGGCCTCCACCTCGGGTTCTTCAAAGTACCGGATGCCCAAGACCTTCAAGACCTCTTGGATCAAGGGCACCTGGCCCTTGAACTCCTCCGGCGTGGCCCCCCGCGTGCCCTTGTAATCCGGGTAGATGTCAGTCCGGAACGAGTGCCGCGACTTGTCGAACGCCGCCGCCACATGGGTTGGGTGGTGCTCCTGCAGCAGCTTGATCAGAGCGTTGGTGAAACCGAAGACCGCGTTGGTGTGCTGGCCGCTCTGTGTCATGAAGCCATCCGGCCGCATGGCGTAGAAGGCCCGGAAGGCCAAGGAGTGGCCGTCAATCAACAGCAGAACAGGTTCGGTCATGGTTACACCCTAAGAGTTGAGGCGTGGTTCCGGCATGGTCGGAACGTGTTGTCGGGCCGTGTTGTCGGGGCGTGTTGGAGGTGGCGGCGCAGGCAAGTGGCCAGGGCTCGCATCGGCCGCTGCTGGCCTGTTGGCTGGTGATCGCTGCTTGGCCGGTAGCTGTCAGGGGCCGCCCGGCGCGGCCGGCACCCGAGGCAGTTCACCCGTCTGCTCGCGCAGCCGGCGCCGGCCCACCAGCATCTTTTCGACCTCCCGCTTGGATGGCTGGCGGGCCCGGCGGCGCGGCGCCACCGGCGCCACCTTGGCCGCCAGCACGTCCGCCGGGATCACCCGGTAGCCGCCCAGCGAGACGAACCCCAGGCGGGCCAAGAAGCGTTGGACCGACCGGCTGTGCGCCATCGGGACCACCTGGATGTTGGCCGAGCCGGCCTTGGTAGCCATGTCCGCCAGGCCGCGCATCAGGCCCACCGCGACCCCTTGGCGGCGGTGCGCCTTGTCCACAAACAGGGCCCCCACCTCCAGCCGGGTCTGGTCGGCATACGGCCCTGGCGGCAGCGTTTGGGCCGCCGCGAAGCCGACAATGCCGTCCGGGCCTTCCGCCACCACCGTGGTCGCCAGGTGGTCCCCCAGCAGGGCCCGGATCTGGTCCCGGACCCAGCCTGGGGTGCCTTCCGGCGGCAGGCCGGCCAAGGTTTCGCGGGCGGACAAAGCCAGGCCCACCAGGACATCGATGTCCTGCGGGCCGGCCCGGCGCGCCAGCGTCAGAACCACGCGGGTTCAGTCCTCTCGGTCGTCCATCTGCTCAATCACCGCGTCCGCCACTTCCCGCATGGTCAGGCGCCGGTTCATTGACGTCTTCTGGATCCAGCGGAAGGCGTCGGATTCGCTCAGGTCCATCTTGGCTTGCAGCAGGCCCTTGGCGCGTTCAACCCGTTTGCGGGTCTCCAGGCGGCTCTCAAGATCGCTGATTTCGTCTTCCAACGAGACGATCTCGTCATGGCGGGCGATCGCCAACTCGATGGCGGGCAGCAGTTCAGCCGAGGTAAACGGCTTCACCACATAGGCCATCGCGCCGGCGTCCCGGGCCCGCTCCACCAGTTCCTTCTGCGAGAAGGCTGTGAGCATCACCACAGGCGCCAAGCGGTCTTTGCCGATCTCCTCGGCGGCCGTCAGGCCGTCCATGACCGGCA
>JAISTN010000102.1 GCA_031272565.1 Bifidobacteriaceae bacterium | reverse complement strand
GGCCTGCGCCGCGGACGCAGCCCCAGACCCGGCCGCCACCGTACTGCTGGTCGTGGCCTCGGCCCCGCCATCGGCATCGGCCGCCGTCACCTCAACCGAAACCTCAGGTTCCTCCTGGCCTTGAACCCGGACCTCCAAGTTGAACAGGTAGCCCACCGTTTCTTCCTTGATGGCCTCGTTCATGGCCTGGAACAGTTGGTAACCCTCGCGCTGGTATTCCACCAGCGGGTCGCGCTGGGCCACCGCCCTCAGGCCAATGCCTTCCTTCAGGTAGTCCATCTCATAGAGGTGCTCGCGCCACTTGCGGTCCAGCACGCTGAGCAGCACCCGGCGCTCCAGTTCCCGCATCGTTTCGGGACCAAGCTTGGCCTCCCGCGCCTCATATGCCAGGTGGGCGTCGGACAACAACTCGCGGATCATCATCTCCTGGGTCAAGGCGCTCACCGCGCCGGCCTCTTCGATCAAATCATCCGGCGTCACCGTGGCCGGGAAAACCGACTTCAGCCCGGCCCACAACCGGTCCAGGTCCCAGTCTTCCGGTGCCTCGCCCGCCGTCGCGTCCGTCACGTAACCCTCGATCACCTCATCGAGGTACTTCTGGATCTGGTCCTCCAGGTCGTGGCCCTCCAAGATGGACCGGCGCACGTCATAGACCACCGTACGCTGCCGGTTCATGACGTCGTCATACTTCAAGACGTTCTTGCGGATCTCAAAGTGGGTCGCCTCCACCTGCGCCTGGGCGCTGGCGATGCCGCGCGACACCATCTTGGACTCCAACGGCATGTCATCGGGGAAGCCGGTGGCCGTCATGACCCGCTCCGTCAGGCCGGAATTGAAGCGCCGCATCAGGTCGTCTTCCAGTGACAGGTAGAAGCGTGATTCGCCCGGGTCGCCCTGGCGGCCAGACCGGCCGCGCAACTGGTTGTCGATCCGGCGGGATTCGTGCCGCTCCGTGCCCAGCACGTACAGGCCGCCTAGCGACACCACCTCGTCGTGTTCCGCCGCCACCCGTTCCTTGGCTTCCTTGAGGGCTCCCGGCCAGGCCGCCTCATAGGTTTGCGGATCTTCTTCCGGGTCCAAGCCCTGTTCGGCCAGGGCCTGCACCGCCAGGAACTCGGCGTTGCCGCCCAACATGATGTCGGTGCCGCGGCCGGCCATGTTGGTGGCCACCGTGACGGCGCCCTTCCGCCCCGCCATGGCGACAATCGCCGCCTCACGCCGGTGCTGCTTGGCGTTTAGTACCTCATGCGGCACGCCCTGCTTGTTCAGCAGCTTCGACAGGTACTCCGACTTTTCCACCGAGATGGTGCCCACCAGCACCGGCTGCCCGGCGGCGTGGCGTTCGACGATGTCGGCCACCACGGCCGCCCACTTGCCGGCCTCACCCTTGTAGACCAGGTCAGGCTTGTCCTCGCGGATCATTGGCATGTTGGTGGGAATCGGCACCACGCCGATCTTGTAGGTCGAGGCGAATTCGGCCGCTTCGGTTTCCGCCGTGCCGGTCATGCCGGACAGCGTCTTGTAGAGCCGGAAGTAGTTTTGCAGCGTGATGGTGGCCAGGGTTTGGTTTTCCGCCTTGATCTCCACACCCTCTTTGGCTTCGATCGCCTGGTGCATGCCCTCGTTGTAGCGCCGGCCGGGCAGCACACGCCCGGTGTGCTCATCGACAATCAACACCTCGCCGTTCAGCACCACGTAGTCCTTGTCGCGCTTGAACAACTCCTTGGCCCGGATGGCATTGTTCAGGAAGCCGATCAAGGGCGTGTTCAAGGACTCGTAGAGGTTGTCGATCCCCAGGTAGTCCTCCACTTTCTCGATGCCGGGTTCCAGTACGCCGATGGTCCGCTTCTTTTCATCGACCTCGTAGTCGGTTTCCCGGGTCAACAGGCGCGCCAGGCGGGCAAATTCGGCGTACCACTTGTTGACATCGCCCTGGGCGGGGCCGGAGATGATCAGTGGCGTCCGGGCCTCGTCGATCAGAATCGAGTCGACCTCGTCCACGATCACGAAGTTGTGGCCGCGCTGCACCAGTTCTTCTGGGCTCCACGCCATGTTGTCGCGCAGGTAGTCGAAACCGAATTCGTTGTTGGTGCCGTAGGTGATGTCGCAGGCGTACTGCTTGCGCCGCTCGGCCGGGGTTTGGCCCACCAGGATGCAGCCGGTGGTCAGGCCCAAGAAGCGGTAGACACGGCCCATCAACTCCGACTGGTATGAAGCCAGGTAGTCGTTGACCGTTACCACGTGGACACCCTTGCCGGACAGGGCGTTCAGATACGCCGGCAAGGTCGCCACCAAGGTCTTACCTTCACCGGTCTTCATTTCGGCGATGTTCCCCAGGTGAAGGGCCGCCCCGCCCATGATCTGGACGTCGAAGTGCCGCTGGCCTAAGGTCCGCTTGGCGGCCTCGCGCACGGCCGCGAAGGCCTCCGGCATCAGGTCGTCCAGCGATTCCCCGCCCTGGTAACGCTCTTTGAAGCGGACTGTTTCTTCCCGCAGTTCCTCATCGCTCATGACCTCGAAGGCCGGCTCCAGCGCCGCCACCTGCGCCACGATGCCTTCCAGCTTGCGCAAGACTTTGCCTTCGCCCATGCGCAGGATTTTGTCCATCAGTCCGGTCACGGTGCCTCTTCCCTAGTTGGGCTCTCCTGGCCGCCCTTGAGGGGTGGCCGCTGTCGCGTCAACACGCCACCGGCCCGGTTTGTTCCCGGACCGGCGCGATCCATCTTCCACCATGGTACGGGCAAGCGGCCATGGTGGGCTCGTTCATGTGTCCCGGCGGGAGCCGCCGCCGGATCAACGCCCGGCACCGCCCAGCCAGCCGCCGGTGCCCGTGACCCGCTTCAAAGCCGTCCAGCTTGGCGGCCCACCGGGAATCCGGACCCTGCGGCCTTGCCAACACGAGGACCCGGCCCCGGGCCCGGCGGGCGGCATCGGGCGCAATGTCACACTGTTACGCGTCGACCGTCTCCAAGCGCAGCACACCGTAAGTCCAGCCGTGGCGGTGGTATAGCACCGACGGCAGTTTGGTGGCCTGGTCCACGAACAAGAAGAACGGGTGGCCCACCAACTCCATTTGGTAGATGGCATCCTCGACGCTCATGGGCGGCGCCTGGTGGGTCTTCTCACGGATCACCACCGGCGAGTCCGCCAGGCTTGATTCGACCGCGGTGCCCGGCTGGGGCGCCTTGGTTTCAACCACTTCGGCCACCGCCACCGGGGCCGGCGCGGCAACCGGCAGCGGCTCCGCCAACGCCGGTTCGATCACGGGCGCCTGGCGCCGCGCCACCTTGTGGCGCGACTTGCGGCGGTCGTTGGCGCGGCGCTCTTGCTGCATCAGCTTGCCCATCGCGACATCGAAGGCGCTGAACATGTCCCCGGCCGAGGCCTCCGCCCTGATCACTGGTCCCTTGCCCCGGACGGTTATCTCGACGGTCTTGGCGGTGTCCGCCTGACGTGGATTGGGTTCGTGGACTATTTCCACCTCGATCAGTTGGGCGCGGGCGTCGTACTGGGCGACCTTGGCCAGTTTGGCTTCGGCGAACTCGCGGAATCGATCCGGTACTTCGGTGTGGCGGCCGGCAATGACGATTTCCATTTTCAAGACCTTCCGGGACTGGGTATGTGCAGGCCGCGCACAGGCGGCCGGTTCATCAGGTGGCGGATCTGCCTAGGTCGTCACCTCCCGTCAACCGCTCAGGATAGCTACCTCCAGGCTAGCGGATGGCGCTGGGTGAAGACCGGGACTTAGCACGGCGTGGTCCGGCCCGGCGCCGGGGTGGCCGCCAGCACGATGGCGCCCAGGGTGTGGCAACCGTGGGCGGCCAGCGACCGTTCGGCGTCCAGCAGGGTCGCCCCGGTGGTCAAGACATCGTCCACCAGCAGGACCGGCGTGCCGGGCGGCCCCGGCGGGGTGGTCACCCGCGTAGCCTGCTCCCGGTTGGCCGCCCGCTGCTGTAGACCCAGGCCGGCCTGGTCGATCGCTCCCAGCCGCCGCGTCAGCACCGGAGCCACCGCGGCCGGCAGCCCGGTCCCGGTCAGGGCCTGTGCCACCGCCTGGGCCAGTTCGGGCGGCCCGGCGCTGGCCCGGCGCACCTGGCTCAGGAACCGCGATGGGATTGGCACCACCATCAGTTGGCCGGCCACCAGGTGCCCGATCACCCGGCTCAGCGCCGGGGCGGCGTGTTCGGCCGTGCGCATCACGGCCCGGGTCATCTCCCAGTCCAGTTCGGCCCGGCCCCGCCGTTTCCATTCGACGATCGCGTGACGCACCACCCCTTGATAGGCGGCCGAACTCCAGACTGGCAGGCTGGGGCCGCCATCGGCCGGCACCAGGCGCGGGGCGCTGG
>JAISTN010000048.1 GCA_031272565.1 Bifidobacteriaceae bacterium | reverse complement strand
CGCCGGGCCCATTCGATCGAGGCGCTGAGGTAGCCCACCACGGCGTCGAACCAGACGTATAGCCGCTTGTTGGGGTTGTCGATCCAGCCAGGCAGCGGCACCGGAATGCCCCAGTCGATGTCCCGCGTCATGGCCCGCGGCCGCACGTCATCAAGCAGGTTGAGTGAGAAGTTCAGCACGTTGGGCCGCCAGTTCTGGCGCCCGCGCAGCCAGGTGGCCAGCGCGTCCACCAGGGCCGGCAGGTCCAGGAAGAAGTGGTCCGATTCGACAAACTTGGGGGTTTCGCCGTTGACCCGGGAACGGGGGTTGATCAGATCGATCGGGTCAAGCTGGTTGCCGCAGTTGTCGCACTGGTCGCCCCGGGCGCCGTCAAAACCACAGATGGGGCAGGTGCCTTCGATGAACCGGTCCGGCAGGGTCCGCCCGGTGGAAGGCGACACGGCCCCCATGGTGGTCCGCTCCACCATGTAGCCGTTGCGGTGCACCACCTGGAACATTTCCTGGCAGACGGCGTAGTGGTTGCGGGTGGTGGTGCGCGTGAACAGGTCGTAGGCCAGGCCTAGCCGGTGCAGGTCTTCGACAATGACCCGGTTGTAACGGTCCGCCAACGCCTGGGGGCTGACGCCCTCCTGTTCGGCCTGCACCAGGATGGGTGTGCCGTGTTCGTCCGTGCCGCTAACCATCAGCACTTCGTGGCCGGCCATCCGCATGTAGCGGGAGAAAACATCGGACGGCACCCCAAAGCCGGCCACGTGGCCGATGTGCCTGGGGCCGTTGGCGTAGGGCCAGGCCACAGAGGACAAGATCTGGTTCACCCGCCAATCCTACCGAGGGGCTGGGGGCCTGGCGGGGACGCGGAGGCCCGGCGTCGACCCGGTCGCGGTGTGAGTATGGTTATGCCATGAGCCCAGACGGCCGCGCCCTGATCATTGTTGACGTCCAGCCCACCTTCTGTGAGGGCGGCGAGTTGCCCGTGGCCGGCGGCAACGCCGTGGCGGAGGCGATTGCCGAGTTCCTGGAGTCACACCGCCTGGACTATGACCTGATCGTGACCACGCAGGACTGGCACATCGACCCGGGCAACCACTTCAGCGAGGAGCCAGACTTTGTCGACTCGTGGCCGCCCCACGGCGTGGCCGGCAGCCCCAACGCGGAATTGCACCCGGCTTTGATCGACGTGGACGCGGACGTCACCATTAAGAAGGGCCGTTTCGACGCCGCCTACAGTGGCTTCGAGGGGGTGGACGATGACGACCGGACACTGGCGGAGGTGCTGACGGACGCCGGCATCGGGGCCGTCGATGTGGTTGGGATCGCCGAATCACACTGCGTGGCCCAGACCGCCTTGGACGCCATCGACGAGGGCTTGGAGGTGCGGGTCTTCACCGACCTGACCGTACCGGTCAGCCCCGAATCGGGCGCCGCCGCCCGGGCCGCCATGGCCGCCGCCGGTGTCGAGTTGACCACCTCAGACTAAGCCCGGATCCACCGATTCTCAGCTACCGAGCAGCCCCATCTGGGCCCGCTGGCGGCGTTGGCGGCGCTCAGCAGGCCTCCAGCCTGCCATCGCGCCGCCACCTTGCCACCACACCCACCGGGTGGCGCTCACCACGCCGGCGTGGGCCAACAGCGTGGTGTCGATCGAGTCCCGCAGTGCCGCGGCCTCCCAGGGCCTGGTCATGAAGTCGAAGTTGAAGGCCGTGTGCATCTCGCCCGGCTCCAGGTAGGCTGCAAACCGGGCGACATCGGGCAGCCAGATCTCACCGACCAAAACCCGGGGCGGATCGTACGAATCAGCTACCCGCCGCCAAGCCCGGTAGATGTCATGGATGCCGTCGCGGTCGGTGAACGGATGCGTCCCCGGCGCCACCGTTGCACCCTCCGGCGGGGCCTCGGGGAAAGTGGGGTCCTTATAACCCGCCCTCCAAATGACCGGCGCCCGGCCATCCGCGGGAGGATGGATGGCCGGGCGCCGGCGATTCAGTTGTGGTGAGTGGTGGCCGTCTGGCGGGACCGTCGACCCCTGACGGTCCCACCAGACGAGCCTGTGAGAGGAGGCTAGAGCCTCACCATCCGGTAGCTATCTTCACCGGAGTCTTGAAGCCAGCGGCCGATCCCTTACCCGGATAGAGGTAGACATCGCCGTTGGTGTCCCGGCGGCCAACGATGTCGGCCGCCTTGTCGCCGGTCAGGTCAGCGCCGGCGGCCAGGGTGAAGGGGCTCCAACCGGTGCCAACCTTGACGGCGGCCTGGAAGGTGCCATTGCCCTTGCCGTTGTACGCGTACATGACGCCGGACGAGTTGATGCCCAGAATGTCGTTGACGCCATCGCCATTCAGGTCACCGGCGGCATACAGCTTGAAGCCAACCCAGCCGTGGCCCACCTCGGTGCGCCCAGGCTGGAAGGCCCCCTTGCCGTTGCCGGCGTAGAGCCACAGCTTGCCGGCCGTGTCGATGGCCAACAGGTCGGCAATGCCGTCCTTGTTGACGTCGCCCACCGGGGTCACCTGGTAGGACGACCAACCGCGGCCAATCTGCTGGCCGGCGCCGATGGAGCCCTTGCCGTTGCCCTGGTAGAGGTACATGTTGCCGGCGGCGTCAATCGACAGAACATCGGCCAGCTTGTCGCCGGACCAGTCACCCGGCCCGTAGACGGTGTGACCGGACAGCCCGCTGAGCAGCCTGACCGGCGTGGCCAGGGTTGAGGCGGTGGCCATCGAATAACGCTGCAGTTGGCCACTGGCGTTGATCGCCAGGACCTCGCCCCGGCCGTTGCCGGTCATGTCGGGCGACAAGGCGATGGATTTCATGGTGGGTTCGTAGGGCGGCGGCTCCGGCGGTTCGACAACGACGCAAGAGTCATCCACTCCGCGGGCCGCCGGGGCAAAGCCTGGCGTGGGCGCGGCGGAAGACTCGCCGTAGATGCGCAACTCGGCGGCGGCGCCATAAGCGGCCTCCGAACCGTAGTCTTCATAAACCACCAGGCGGACATAGCGCGTCTGGATGGCCGGATCGAACTCGACCACTTGCCAGTCGCGGCTATTCGGGAACGTGCCCCGGGCCACTTCGGTCCAGGTGGAGCCGTTATCCGAAACCTCAATGCCGTAGTCGGAGATGAAGCCGTTGTTGCCACTTTGCCGCGGCAGGTAGCCGAAGGCCTCCATCAGCACACCGGACGCACCAGAGTCGATTCGGATCCAGTGCGGGAAGGTGCCCGCGCCGCCCGAATCACTGGCCCACTTGGTGTGCCAAATGGTGCCGGTGTTGCCGTCCTTGACGTTGCTGGCCGGGCCTTCCGAACCGGAGGTCGCGTGCTGCGAATCGGCCGACATGGTCATGGAACTAAGTGGCAACTGCTTGCGGGTTGCCACCGTGCCGGCCAACGTGGTGTCGACGGTCTTCAACTGGCAATCCGCCGCGTACGTGACCACCGGGTGGAACTCCACCGATTGGCCGGCGGCCGAGAGCGGCGGCGTGATCAACCAGGTGGTGGTGAAGGTGCCACCAGCGGCCACCTGGGCGGAGACGTTACCGCCGTCAACCGTGGTCTGAACCGTCCAGCCAGCCGGCACGTCCGGAATGGTGACGGCCACGTTGTAGGCCGGCGTCAGTTCACGGTTGGTGAAGGTGGTGGTGACGGTCGACTGGCCCTCCGGCACATACTCGCCACTCAGCGAAGCCGCCAGAGTGGCGCAAACGGCCGGCGTGGTGGTGACGCCCAGGTCGGTGATCAACAGGTTGTCGATGGTCAGATCGGCGCCGGTGGTGTCGCCACCGTAGTTGCGCACGCCCACCCAGGTCTCATCGCCGCAGCCGGCGGTGAAGGTCAGGGAGAAACGCTTGGTTTCGATCTGCTCCATGAACGGCACCAGCAGGTATTCGACCGCGGTAACCGAGGTACCGGTGAACCGGTCCGAGCCCACCACGAAGGAGTACTTGCCCACTAGCACGTTCTGGTAGTCGAACTCCACCTTGTAGGCGTGCCCGTTGACGAACTGGACCGTCGAAGGCGCCGTCCGCAGCACCACACCCGAGTTCTCCTCGTGGATCTTCAGGGAGTGGAGCGAACCGCCGGCCGTCAGCACGTCGTCCGTGGCCTTGCCGTCAAGGGCGCCGGCGTTGAACGGCGAATTGAGGTTCTTCCAGGCCTTCTGGCTGTACGGATCGTTCAGCCAGGAGATCGAGGTGCGGTGGTCGGATGAGCCGCCCGCCGCGCCCTTCAGGAAGGCGCCGCCAAAGCCCGGCTGGTTGCCTTCGAAGTCTTCCTTGTACAGGATCTTGCCGCCCTGGGTGTCACCGGTTTGCGGTGTCCAGGAGGCCGTCGACTTCATGATGCGGGCATCGTCGATGGTGACCAAGGCGTTCGCGGCCGCGGCCGAGATCATCACCTTGACCACACCATCAGAAGGTGCCTTGAACGTCACGTAGACCCTCTGCGAGTACGTGTTGTACTTCGAGTCGGCCGCGATCTTGTTCTGCAACGGACTCGAATTGAAGGTCCAGGTGGCGTTCAACCCTGTGCCGGTGGCGGACAGCGTGACCGCCCGCTGCTTGCCCAGGGCGATTTCGATATCGGCGCTGAAGGAGTACTGCTGGCCTGGCACCAGGTCTTCCACCGTCTGCGAGATGGAGGACTTGACGGCGTTCATCTTGATGACGTTGTCGCCATTGGAGTTGACGTCCTTGATCACGTCGCCGGTGGGCGCCCAGGCGGTCAACGTCGAGGCGTTGAAGCCGGGGTCCACCAGGTAGTTGCCATAGCCGTAGTTGGGGCTGGCCT
>JAISTN010000005.1 GCA_031272565.1 Bifidobacteriaceae bacterium | reverse complement strand
GGGGCTCACCCAATCCCACCCCCTGAGCCCCGGGAGCACGGTCCAACCCCACCAAATCGCCCACCAAACACCCGCCAAGCGGGCCACCCACCGCACCATCCGCCCACGCCCAAAACCCGCCGCTCCAGCACGGATACTACCTAGCTGGCCCGGATTATCTTGCGCCGGTGCGAGGTGTTCACTGTAGGCTGACAGGGCAAGGCCACCCAGTCTTGCTAATGGTCCGTGTCCAAAAGACGTCCATCACAACTCAATCGCCCATCCGCCCCATCAGCATAAGGATCCCCACCTGCGGGTTCAGGCTTTGAAGCCGCATCCTGGGTTTCGGCGTGTTGATCCCCAGGCGGCATGCCCAAAGGCAGGAGCCCTCCCATGAGAACACTTTCAACCAGCGGCCGGCCGGTCAGTTTCAGGCGCATCACCGCCCTTACGTGCGCCCTGGCGCTGGGCGCCATCGGCCTTGCCACGGCACCCGCGATCGCCGCCCCCCCCGCCACCGATGGCGTGGTGGCGGCCCCGGCCGCCCCAACCGTCACTTTGACGGCCCCCCAAATCACCGGTGAAGTCAAGGTTGGCAGCGCCATCCGGGTGGTGGCGGAAGCCGCCCCGGTGGGCGTAGCACAGGTCACCTACCAGTGGTTCCGCGGCACCAATTCGGTGACTCTCCGGACGCCATCGCCCATCTACGTGATCAGCCCGTTCGACGCCGGCTCCGACTTGGTGGCGAAGGTCTTTGCCACGGGCCCCGCCAACGAGGTGGTCAAGTACTCCAACCACATCCAGGTGCCGGGCGAACCGCTGGTGATCGACAAGGACTTCAAGGTTGACCTGAATGGGCCGTGCCTGCCGGGTGGCGAACTGGAAGCCAGCTTGCACCTGGAACAGGAACTGGGCGAAGTTACCATCGCCTACCAGTGGTTCCGCGGCACCAGCCTGATTGGCGGCGCCACCGGTGATTCCTACACGACCACGCCGGGCGACGCGGGCAAGGACATTGTGGTCAAGGTGACCATCACCCGCAACGGCGTCACCATCGCCACCAAGTACTCCAACCACGTTGTGATCGACGAACCCATCACCGTGACCCAGCCTGTCATCCCGGCCACCCACTACCCGCTTCAACTGATGCAGGTGACGGGTCTTGAGGTCAAGCCGGCGGACGCCTGGGTGTCCTACCAGTGGTTCGTGGACGGCAGGGCCGCCATCACAGGCATCACGCCGTACTTCATCGCCTTCTGGGGCCAGAACGACATTGTCCTCAAGGTGACGGTGACCAAGCCCGGTTACGACACGGTGGTCAAGTACTCCAACCACTCCTTCCCGGCCGCCTGACCGGGCTGGTACCAAACCCTCAGGAGACAATCGACATGAAGACAGCTCAAACCTCCCGCCGCCAGGCGGCGCTGCGGCGGACCGCCACCATTGCGTGCGCGTTGGCTCTGACCATGACGGGTGCGGCTGCGGCCAGCGCGGTGGAGACTGACACCGGGACTGCCGGCGTCACGTTGTCCCAGCCGCAGGTCACCGGCCAGGCCAAGATTGGCGCCACCCTGACCGTGGCCACCACGGCCACGCCGGCAGACGCCCTGGTGACCTACCAGTGGTTCCGTGGCTCAATCGCCATCGGCGGCGCCAAGGCTGCCACCTACACGGTGACGGCGGCGGATTCGGGCGCCGACCTGGTGGTCAAGGTGACGGCCGTGAGCGGCACCAGCCAGGTGGTGAAGTACTCCAATCACACGCTGATTCCGGAATCGTTGGCCGTCTCCAAGGCCGAGTTGAGCGGTACGGCCAAGGTTGGGGGCACTTTGACGGCCGATGTCGTCTACGGACCCAAGGGCGCCACCGTCACCTACATCTGGTACCGGGGCACCAGCGTGATCGGTGCCGCCACGGGTGCCATGTACACGTTGACCGCCTCCGATGCCGGCGCGGACATTGTCCTTAAGGTCATTGCGACCAAGGCCGGCTTGGGTACCGTCACCAAGTACTCCAACCACATCCAGGTGGAACAGGGCCTGACCGTGTCGCAACCGGTGGCCACCAAGGCTCAAGGCCGGGTGACGGTGTCCCTGACCGTGCAACCCACGGACGCCAAGATTGCCTACCAGTGGTTCTCCAACGGCCAGGTCATTTGGGGCGCTATCGGCGATAGCTATGTGCCCCTGCCGTGGGACAAGGACCTGGTGGTCAAGGTGACAGTGACCAAGGCCGGCTACCCAACGGTGATCAAGTACTCCAACCACATCACGTCGTAATGACCCCAAACCAACTGGTCTTCTTGACCAGCCCGCTGGCCGCCCCGGCGGCTAGCGGGCTGGGCAACCTTGGCCGCGCGGTTATCAACGCCTGGTGGATGGGCTGCGCCTTTGTGCTGCTGGCCCTGCTGGTGATTGTGGCCTCGCGCTGGGTGGCCAAGAAGCGGAATGGTCCCCAATGAAACGAACTGGATTTGCGATTCTGTTGGCCGCCGCCACCTGTGTGGCGTTCCTGTGGCACCGGGCCGGCGGCCCGTCGTGGTACGGCGTGGCGGCCATGAGCCTGTTCGCCCTCAAGATCGTCTTCGCCTGGACGCACAAGCCGGTGCGTGAGGTGACGGAGGCGGAGGCGGCCCGGCTGGACGCGTTGCGGATTGGCGTGGCCGTGCCGGTCTACAACGAAGACCCCAAGATGTTGGCGGCCTGCCTCAAGTCACTGCTGGATCAGGACCGCCCGGTCCAATCGGTGGTGGTGATTGACGATTGTTCCGCTGACAAGCGGGCCTATCAGGAGGCGCTGCGCTGGGTGCAGCCGTTCGCCAACGTCGGTATCCGCCTGGTCGTGGATGCGTTTGAGGTCAACAAGGGCAAGCGCGAGGGCCTGATGCGAGCCTTGGAGTTGCAGCCGGATGCCGACCTGCTGATGGGCCTTGATTCCGACACCGTGCTGGACGTGCAGGCGGTGGGCGAGGTGATCAAGCCGTTCGCCGATCCGCGCACCACCGTCTCCACCGGCCTGGTGTTGGCCCTCAACAACCAGCGCAACGTGCTGACCCGCCTGATCGACCTGCGCTATTCGGAGTCGTTCCTGGTGGACCGGGCAGCCTATTCGGCCATGGGCTCGGTGCTCTGCGCTTGCGGTTCGCTGGCGCTGTACCGCACGGACGTGTTGCAGAAGTACCGGCACGATTTCTTGACCCAGACCTTCCTGGGCCGGCCGGCCATCTTTGGTGATGACCGCCGCCTGACCAACTATTGCCTGTTGGAGGGCCGTTCGGCACTGCAAGAAAGCGCCATCGCCTTCACGGCGGTGCCGGAACGCCTGAACCACTTCCTGCGCCAGCAGGTGCGCTGGAACAAGTCGTTCTTCCGCGAATCGCTCTGGGTGTTGCGCAACATGCCGTTCCGCAAGCCGGCCTTCTGGCTGACCTTCGTGGAACTGGGCGCCTGGGGCTGCTTCTCCGTCATGTTGATGTCGGCCCTGCTGCTGGCCCCTCTGGCGACCGGCGAGTTGCTGCTGGGCCCGTACCTCATCTACCTGTCCCTGCTGGCCTACGCCCGGGCCTTCCGCTACTTCGAGTTGACGGGCACCAGATCGGAGAGACGGGACATTACGATTGGCTTCGCCATCGCACCGCTCTACGGGCTGGTCCACATTGGCTTGCTGCTGTGGCTGCGCTTCTATGCCCTGTTCACGTTGCGCCGGGGCTCTTGGGGCACCCGGGCCTCGGTCGAGGTCGAGTTGCAGGATGAGAAGGCCGGTGGTGTGCTGACGGCGGGTTATGTCATCAAGGCCCGGCTGCCATGGATCCAGGTGGACAACTTCCTGGACGAGGTCCACCGCCAGCAGGCGGCCAAGGCCTTGCACCCCAAGGTCCAGGCGGCTTTCTCCCAGAGCTTTGCCGCGTCCCTCAGCCAGGCCGGCCAGGCGGCGCCCGCCCCAGCCCAAGCTCCTGTCCTCACGCCAGCTACGGTATCGGCCCTGGTTCCTGCCCAAGCCCAGGTTCCGGCAGCGGCCGCCACGCCCACCCGCCTGGTCGAGCCGATCTCGCCGCTGGACGGCGAACTGACCGTGCCACCGGGGGTGGCGGCCGGGCCGTATTCACCGATCGATGGTGTGCCGTCGCTGGGTGAGGCGCTGCCCAACTGGTCCCGCCTGCCGGGCGAGCCGTTGGCTGGCCGTTCGCCGGCCGTTCACCGCCTGCCGGGCGCCCCCGAGCCACGGGAGTTGGTTGGGGCCGGTTCTGGTCTCAGGAGCTGAATGATCCGCCATCGGGGGCGCTCTTAAGGTACGGTGGTGGCCGATGGCGCCGCCAGCGGCCCGTCTGGCTCGTCCAGTTGTGCTCCCGTAGGTGCTCAAGTGGACAAGACTTGGATTAAGGGCTAGGCTGGCGCTTTGCGCCGTCCTGTGCCTCATGCCCACTCAACGTCTGAGCCATAGTTCTGCGCTGCGTGCCATCAAACTCCTGGGAGGGATCCCCTTTGGCTGCTTCGCGCATCCCACGTTCTACTGTTGACGCTAACGCCCCCCTGACGGGTTCAGGCCGGATCAGCTTCGCCAAGATCCACGAACCTCTTGAGGTACCGGACCTGTTAGGCCTGCAGCTTGACAGCTTCGACTGGCTGTTGGGCCATGAGCGGTGGCAAGAGAGGGTAGAGGCCTCGCGGGCGGCCGGGCGCAACGACGTGCCTGAGACCTCCGGCTTGGAGGAGATCTTCGCGGAGATCAGTCCCATCGAGGACTTTGGCGAGACCATGTCGCTGTCCTTCCGCGACCACCGCTTCGAGCCGCCCAAGTGGACGGCGGAGGAGTGCAAGGAGAAGGACTTCACCTACGCCGCGCCGCTGTTCGTGACCGCCGAGTTCAACAACTACATGACGGGCGAGATCAAGTCGCAGACGGTCTTCATGGGCGAGTTCCCGCTGATGACGGAGCGAGGCACGTTCATCATCAACGGGACCGAGCGCATCGTCGTGTCCCAGCTCGTCCGCTCGCCCGGCGTCTACTTCGA
>JAISTN010000407.1 GCA_031272565.1 Bifidobacteriaceae bacterium | reverse complement strand
TCGAAGTGGCCGAATCCGCAGCCACCTGGCATTTTGGCCTGGTGGACGTGCGCTCCCAGGTGACCGGCTTCAACCGGCTGCGGCTGCCCGGCCTGGACCGCATCGACACGGTGCCGCTGGACAATCCGCCGCTGCCACCCCGCACGCTGCGCACCGCCGCCACCTGGTGCGTCATCCAGCCGGCAACCCTGAAGGCAGCCGGCCTGACGCCGGAGGTGCTGCCCGGCGCCCTGCACGCGGCCGAACACGCCGCCATCGGGCTGCTGCCGCTGCTGGCCACCTGCGACCGCTGGGACCTGGGCGGACTGTCCGCCGCCTACCACGCCGACACCGGCCAGGCGACCATCTTTGTGCATGATGCCGTCCCCGGCGGGGCAGGTTTCGCCCAACGGGGCTTCGAACAGCGGGCGGCGCTGCTGGCGGCCGTGCTGGGGCTGCTCCAAACCTGTCCCTGCGAGGCCGGCTGCCCTTCCTGCATCCAGTCCCCCAAGTGCGGCAACGGCAACCAACTGCTGGACAAGGCCGGAGCGCTGGCCCTGGTCCAAGCGCTGATTCCAGCCGAATAGCGGCCCGCAAAGCCGGCCAAGACGCGCCGCCGGCCGGGCCCACCCGGCCAGCGGGCGCCGACGGGCATTACCCTTGCTGGTAGTGACCGTTCAGCCTCCTCCAGCTCTCAGTTCGGCCGCCGCCGCCGCCCTGGCCGCCAAGTATGGCCTGCGCCGGATTGGCGCCCGGCCGCCCTTGGGCGCCTACACCGCCTCGCTGTGGCGGCGCCGCGACTTCACCTGGACGTTGGCGACATCGGACGCCTACGGCAAGAACCAAGGCTCCTACCTGGGCCAGGTCTGGGGCGTGCTGAAGCCGCTGTTGCAGTTTGGCGTCTTCTTTGTGGTCTTTGGCCTGCTGATGCCCGCCGGGACCAGGGCCGGCATCGGCGATTTCTTGTCCTACCTGGTGATCGGCACCTTCCTGTTCGAGTTCATGGCCTCCGGCCTGAACAACTCTGGGCGGGCCATCGCCGCCAAGATCAAACTGGTCCGGGCGCTGGAGTTCCCGCGCGCCGTGCTGCCCATTTCGGTCACCTGCACCGAACTGATCATGATGTGGCCAGCCACCTTGGTGATGCTGGCGATTGTGCTGGTCAGGGGGCATTATCCGACCTGGCGCTGGTTGCTGCTACCGTGCGCCATCGCCTTGATCTACCTGTTCGTGCTGGGCTGCGGCTTCTTCCTGGCCCGGATCGTGTCCGCCACCCCCGACCTAGGCAACCTGGTGCCCATCGCCACCCAACTGCTGCGCTTCGTGGCTGGGGTGTTCTTCTCCATCGAGACGCTGGCAGCGGACTTCGGCTGGCTGGGGCAGGCGGCCATCTTGGAGCCGTTTGCTCTCTACCTAAGGTTGGCCCGCTCCACCCTGATGGCCGAGGTCCACGCCAGCGGCGCCGACTGGGCCATGGGGGTGGGCTACGCCCTGGTGGTGCTGGTAAGCGGCTACATCTACTTCTGGCTGGCGGAGGCGCGCTATGGCCGGGACTAACGAGGTGGACTTCTCCTTGGACGGCGAAGTCTTCGGTGCTGGGGACGGGACCGGCCCGGCCGCCGCTGCCGCCCCCGCCAAGCCATTGGGCAACCCCACCTTGGTGGTGGACCACCTCCACGTGTCCTACCGCGTTTTTGGGGGCAAGCGCCTGGGGGCCTCGACCGGGTTCAAGCCGTCCCTGTACCGGCGGCTGTTCGAGCGGGCCACCCGGTCGGTGGGGGCCGTCAGCGAGGTGCCGGCCGTACGTGGAGTTTCGTTCGTGGCCCGTGAGGGCGAATCGATTGGGATTATCGGCCGCAACGGTGCCGGCAAGTCGACCCTGTTGCGGGCCATGGCCGGCCTGATGCCCTACTCCGATGGCGCCGTCTACGCCCAAGGGCAGTGCGCCTTGCTGGGGGTCAACGCGGCACTGCTGACCGGGCTGACGGGTGAACGCAACGTCATGCTGGGTGGCCTGGCTCTTGGCCTGAGCCGGGCGGAGGTCAAGGCACGGTTCGATTCGATTGTCGAGTTCGCAGACCTGGCCGAGTTCATCCACCTACCCATGAGTGCCTATTCCAGCGGCATGGCGGCCCGGTTGCGGTTCGCCATTTCGACCGCCAAGGTGCCGGACATCCTGATGATCGATGAGGCCTTGTCAACCGGCGATACCGCGTTCCAGCGCCGGTCACGCGACAAGATCAACCAGGTCCGGGCCCAGGCCGGGACTGTTTTCCTGGTGTCACATTCGGCCAACGCCATCCGGTCGATGTGCGAACGGGCCCTGTGGCTGGACAAGGGCCAGTTGGTGATGGACGGCCCGGCGGAGGCGGTGCTGGAGGCCTACAACCGGGCTTACAACGACGCTGCCGCCTAAGAGGTTTGGTTGGCAGGCCGGCGCCGGTGTGTGCGGGCGGCATCGGCGGCCCACTCCTGGGGCAAGGGCAGGCCCTTTACGGTAGCTGCGAGAAGACCTGCCACACCACCTGGCCGGCGTCATTGAGGTAGAACGCGATGTACTTGCTTTCCAGGGTTTGGCCCTCGGCTGGCGAGTAGACGCGGGCCGCGGCGTAGGTGGCCACCACGTCGTCCCTGTCTTGCCCCACGACCGAAAGGCTGGTGGCGATCAGTTCGAACTTGGCGGTGGCCTGGCCGGCTTCGATCGCCTTCCAGCCGTCGCCCTGGGAGGGCACGGCGTGCAAGTCCAGGCCAATGCCAGTACAGTTCCCGAACTCGGCGGACAAGATCTGGTCCGCCTCGGTGATGGGGTTCAAGGTGGCCGGGTCTAACAGCAAACAGAAGCCGAATGACGGGTTAGAGGCTAGAACGCTTAAGGTTGTCACGCTGTCGATGGTCCGCGGCAGGTTCGCCAGGGCGGCCGGCCTGACCTGGGCCAGCACTTGCGGTGCCAGGTCCTCGCGCGCCAGGGCGGCTGAATCAGCCATGATGTCTGTCAGGTTGTCTACCCCATTGTCGGCCGGCTGGGCGGTGGGGTCAGGTGGGCTGGGCTGCGGGTCGGGTGCCGTTTCGGCGGCCTGCGCTTCCGTGGCAGATTCACCAGTCGCCTCACCACTATCAGCCGAGAGCATGGTTGATTCCTGGCTCGCGGCGTCATCCGCCGCACCGCCTTGCGATGAGGCCTGCTCAGCCGCCGCCTCGGCCTTTGGTTCGCTGACCTCATTGGCGGCGGCAGCGGTCTCGGCCGCCGCCCCGGCTGCGGCCATGCCTTCGCCCTGATTGCCGCCCTGCTGCACCCCCAGGTAGGCCGCGCCGGCCACCACTACGATGCCGCAGACGCCGGCCACGCCCAGCGCGAGGCGGCGCCGCCACGGCATCGCGGACCCCTCCAACCCCACGATGCCGCGCGGCTCCCCTTCGCCGTGGGCCAGTGCGGCCCTAGCTCCTGGCACCAAGGCATCCAACTCCGCCTTGGCCCGCAGTGTCTGGCCATCCGCCGGGTTGACCCGGTACGGGTTGGCCTGTTTCAGTACCTTGTCCATGTCCCTCATGCCATGCCCCCTTGGTCCTCACCCAACACCTCGCGCAGGGCAGCCCTGGCGCGGTGCAACCTGACCCACACGGCGCCGGTCGAACAGCCCAAGACCTGGGCGCATTCGCCGGCGCTCAATTCCTCCCAGTAGTGGGGGGGCAGACCCCCCCGCGGGGGGTTTGGGGCCCGGCCCCACCCACCCCCCACAAACACCCCCCACCCCCCCCCCCCCCCCCCCACCCCCCCCCCC
>JAISTN010000406.1 GCA_031272565.1 Bifidobacteriaceae bacterium | reverse complement strand
CGACATTGTGCAAGGCGCCAAAGGTGTCGACGGCGGCGCGGTGCTGCTAACCGATGCTTACCGCTAGCCGCAACCCGCAAACCCCGGAACGGGCGTCATCGGGCAGTGTTTCCACCTGCCGCCTGGGCGGTGGCCGTCTACAGGTGCACTGGAATACCGCTCTGCTTCAGTACAGCGTTGGCGGTATGTCGCGACTTGATCTTGTGGTCCACCGTCACGTTGCGGCCCACTATGGGGCTGTATCAGATGTCGTGATCACCCTTACCGTGGCGCACGAACCAACACCCGTGTTCAGCCAGGATTTCGCGGACCCGCTTCTCGAACTCGGCCATGGCTCAGACGGCCACAAGTTCGCGTCGTTCCGAACGGAAACACAATGCGACCTCGCCGCTGATGCCTCCGTTCAAGGCAAGGAGTTCTGGGGCGGCGTGCCGCAAGCGCTCGATCAGGGCATCCAGGGAGCCGCTTTCCAACACCAGGCCAGGAATGTCGTCGCTGGTGGCAACCCACACACTGGCTTCCTGATCCCAGATCAGATCAACTAGGTAGTCGGACACGCTAGCCTCCTTCCGCCACTAGTCTACGTCCCGTCATCAAGCTCCGGACCGCCCACCCCGAGCACCGCCGCGGCCGCGGTGTTCTCCCAGGTCACCGAAGGCCATGGTTGGAGTGGCTTCAGGCTGCCGGGATGGTGACTTCGCTCCCCTAGTTGGCTCGCCATTCACCCCAGTCAGTTCGCACAGAGCCGAGGTAGTCCATCGTGTCACTTAGGGTCTTGCTGCCGCTACCGCCTGGGCGTCATCGGGCATCTCACTTGGGGTCTTGCCGCCGATTTTGCGTGGCAGGCCGCCGGCGGCGTGGGCGGTGGCTGGTAGGGCGGCAATTCGGGCGTTGGGCACGCCGGGGGCACGGCACGCCCAGGGAGTGAAACCGAGAGGCAACAAGGCCCGGGTAGGCTAGCTGCGACAACATCACACCCAGCGAAGGGACCCTCCTCCATGCGCTCTCTGCACCGCCGCCGCGGCGCTCGTTTTTCCAGTCTGATGGCCATCGGAGCGGCAGCGGGGCTGCTGCTCAGCGCGTGTGGTGGTGAGACGGGCGATTCCAAGACGGAAGACACCTCTACGGCCACCCAACAGTCCGAAACCTCGGCCGATGGTGACACCACGGCCGGCGAGGCCACCACCGGCACCGAACCAGTCTTTGTCTACGGCGTCTTCGCCACGCCTCTGGAAGAGCCTTGGGACGGCGCCATCCACACGGCCCTGGAGGCGGTGGCGGCCGAGGGCCTGATCCGCTACGAGTATGTCGATTCGATCGACACCCCGGACACGATGGAGAACACGCTGCGGGACATCGCGGAGAACCAGCAGCCGGACCTGATCATTGGCGATGCCTTTTCGGCTGAAGCCGCTGTCCGCACGGTGGCGGCCGAATTCCCGGACATCGCCTTCGCCTTCGGTTCGGGTGAGGCGGAAGTGGCGCCCAACCTGTCTGTGTTCGACAACTGGATCCAGGACCCTGCCTACCTGGCGGGCATGCTGGCTGGCGGCCTGACCAAGACCAACACGATTGGCGTGGTGGCGGCCATGCCAATCCCGGAGGTCAACCGGATTGTCAACGGCTTCATCGAGGGCGTCAAGGCCACCAACCCGGCGGCCACGGTCAAGGTCAGCTTCATCAACAGCTTCTTCGACCCGGCCACCGCCAAGACAGCCGCGGAGGCCCAGATCGCGGCCGGCGCGGATGTGCTGTTTGCCGAGCGTGACGGCGTCATCGCCGCCGCCCAAGAGGCCAAGCTGCCGGTGGTTGGCATGATGGTGGACCAAAAGGACCAGGCGCCGCAGAACGTGGTCACCTCGCTGTTGTGGGACATGAAGCCCACCGTGCTGGCGCTGGTGGATCAGATCAGCAGCGGCACCTACACGGCCAGCAACCTGGGCCAGTATTCGTTCATGAAGAACGGCGGCAGTTCGATCGCGCCCATCAACACCGACCTGGTGGTGGAGGTCCCGGCCGATCTGGTGGCGCAGGTGGAAGCCAAACAGGCCGAGATCGAAGCAGGGACCTTCGCGGTTGAGATCAACGAGGAGGCCCCCGCCGGTTCGACGGATGTCTCCGCCGGCGAATAGTGCCCGCGCGGCAGGGGAGTCCGTCCACTGAGGCGACGGTGCCCCTGGTTCGGTTGGTCAATCTGACCAAGACGTTTGGCTCGTTGGTGGCCTGCGACCATGTGTCGTTGGACGTCAAGCCGGGTGAGGTGCACGCCCTGTTGGGTGAAAATGGCGCCGGCAAGTCAACCTTGATGCGCTGCCTGTTCGGCCTGGCCAAGCCCGACGACGGCTGGGTGGAAATCGCCGGCCAGCGGGTGACGATCTCCAGCCCGGGTGACGCCATCCGGTCCGGCCTGGGCATGGTGACGCAAGAGTTCTCTTTGGTGGGCCCGATGTCGGTGACGGAGAACGTGCTGCTGGCCCGGTCTTCCTGGGGGCGGCTGGACGTGGCGGGCGGACGCGCGGCGGTGGCGGCGGCGGCCGAACGGTTGGGCGTGGAGGTGGACCCGGATGCCCGGGTGGAGGACCTGTCGATTGGCGAACGCCAGCGGGTGGAGATCCTGAAGGCCCTGGTGGGGGATTGCCGCCTGCTGATCCTGGACGAACCGACAGCGGTGTTGACGCCACAGGATTCGGTGGCGCTGTTCACGGCCGTGCGCCGGCTGGTGGCCCAGGGTATGGGCGTGCTGTTGATCAGCCACAAACTGCGTGAGGTGCTGGACATTGCCAACCGCA
The DNA here is from genome assembly GCA_031272565.1 of Bifidobacteriaceae bacterium. Lineage (GTDB taxonomy): Bacteria > Actinomycetota > Actinomycetes > Actinomycetales > WQXJ01 > JAISSX01. The sequence goes on along the minus strand of JAISTN010000406.1, from coordinate 2,177 downwards.
TCAGCGTGCTGCGCCACGGCCGGCTGACGGCCACGGTTGACCTGGCCACCGAACAGGTCGAACCGGCGGACCTGGCCCGGCTGATGGTGGGGGCGGAGGCGATGGCTTCGCCGGAGTTCGTGGAGGCCACCGGCCTGGATGTGGTCCGGCCGCACCAGGACGGCTTGTTCCTCAAGACGGAGGTGGACACGGGCGCCCACCCGGTGCCGGTGTTGGCGGTCAAGGGACTGAGGGTCGATGGCGAGGCCCGGCCCTTGTTGCAGATCGACCACCTGGAGGTTGGCTCGGGGGAGATTGTGGGCGTGGCCGGGGTGTCCGGCAACGGTCAATCCGAGTTGGGGGCGGTGCTGTGCGCCATCAAGACGCCGGCTGCCGGCACCATCAGCCTGGGCGGCAAGGACGTCACAGCGCTAGGGCCGGCGGCCCGGTTCGAGGCCGGCCTGGGGCGCATCCTGGAGGATCGCCGGGCTTCGATTGCGCCTACCTTGTCGGTGGAGCACACGTTGGTGCTGGAGGACTTGGACGCCTTCAAGCGGGGGCCGTTCTTGAACCGGCACCGCATCCGCCGCCACGCCCACAAGGCGATTGAACGGTATGCCATCAAGGCGGCGCCGGCCGATCCGGTGGGGACGCTGTCCGGCGGCAACATGCAGAAAGTGCTGTTGGCGCGGGCGTTGTCACGCCGGCCGCGCGCCATCATCGCGTCGCAACCCACCCGGGGCCTGGACGTGGGGGCTTGTGAGTTTGTCCACGACCAGTTGAAGGCTTGTGCGGCCGATGGCGCCGGGGTACTGCTGATCAGCGAGGACCTGGATGAGATTCTGTTGCTGGCGGACACCATTGTGGTGCTGTATGAAGGCCGGATCGCGGCCACGTTGGCGCGCGATGACGCCGACATGGCCACGCTGGGCCTGCTGATGGCGGGCGCACAACCTGGAGCCTCCGCGCACGCTGGGGCAGCCGCCCAACCGGCGGCCACCGCGCCAGCCGCAGCGGGCGCCGCAAAGGAGGTGGCGGCGTGAGTGTGATAACGCCAGCCCCTTCACCCGGGCCAGTGCCACCCAAGCTGCGCCCGCCCAAGGACAGCCCCCGGCGGGCGCCGCAGATCGCGGCCCGGCGGGCCGCCGTCAAGGCCGCTTGGCTGCGGCGCGCCCTGGCGGTGGCGGCCGTGGTGGCGGCGGTGCTGGCCACGGTTGCCGTCACCGCCGGGCCTATCCGGGCGGCCGGTGCTAACCCCGCGGCGGCCTACAAGCGCTACCTGTTTGTGCCGCTGGGCTCCTTCAATGGCGTGGTTGAGGTCCTGATCGCGGCCACCCCGCTGTTGTTCACCGGTTTGGCGGTGGCAATTGCTTTCAAGGCTGGTTTCTACAACATTGGCGGCGAGGGCCAGTTCTTGGTGGGCGCCGTGGGGGCCACGGCGGTGGCGTTGAGCCTGCCGGACGCGCCCCGGCCGGTGGCATTGACCACCGCCTTGCTGGTGGGCGCCGCCTGCGGCGTGGCCTGGATGGTGATCCCGGCCTACCTGCGCACCCGCTTTGGTATTGACGAGGTGGTCACCACTCTGCTGCTCAACCCGGTGGCGCTGCTGGTGGTCCAGGGCCTGCTGAACGGGCCGTGGCGCAACCCCAAGACGGGGTTTGCCAACACGGTCGAATTCAGTGCCTCGTACGCCCTGCCGCGCCTGTTTGGCACCCGGGTCCACGCCGGCTTGTTGATCGCGGTGGTGCTGGTGGTGATCACCGGTGTGGTGGTTTCCACCACGGCCACGGGCCTGCGCCTGAAGGCCGTGGGCCAGGCCCCTGGCGCCGCCCTGGCCAGCGGCATCGATGTCAAGGGCTACCAGTTGAAGGCCGCCCTCGTCTCGGGCGGCGTGGCCGGCCTGGGCGGGGCGGTGCAGGTGACCGGCGTCTCCCACCAGTTGACGGAGGCGATCAGCCACAGCTACGGCTACACCGGCATTGTGGTGGCCACGCTGGGTGCCCTGAGCGCCATCGGCGTCACGCTGGTGGCGCTGCTGCTGGGGCTGATCGGCATCGGGGCGGAAAAGGCTGCGGTCTCGCTGCACCTGCCTTCCTACATGGGCGACATCATGTCTGCCACGCTGCTGTTGACCGTGGTGGCGGCGCTGGTGATCCGGTTCTGGCGGCCGCGCTGGTGGAAGCGCGTGGTGGCCCGGG
>JAISTN010000402.1 GCA_031272565.1 Bifidobacteriaceae bacterium | reverse complement strand
GGGCCAGCTTGCGCACAATCAACGTGCCGGCGGCCGCAATCGCCACCCCAAACAGGATCATGAACTGGGTCCCCAGGGGGCCGGTCACAGGCAGAGTGCCCTTGCCGGTGGCTGAAGCGGACGGCACCGTGGGGCCGGACACCGTCACCGTGCCGCTACCGGTGGGCCCCGTGGCCGTGCCAGTGGGGCTGGTTGGCCCGGAGACCGTTGGCGAAGGTGTCGGGGGTGGGGTGGTGGTGGCCGCCTCAACCGTCACGGTGTGTGTCACCGTCTTGGTGATGGTCTGGGATGCCACCAGCGGGCAGGCATAGGTGGCGGTGACGGTGACGGTGGTGGTGCCGGCCTTCAGGCCATAGACCACGCCGTTGCCGTCAACCGAGACTGTTGCCGGATCGGCCGATTGGAACTGGTAGGTGGGCGTGGCCAGCGGCGACACAGCCAACGGCGCCAAGGCCGGGGCGGACGGCAACGGCAAGCCCTTGTGCCCACCCACCACGATGCTGTGGCTCTGGTTGGTGCCGTTGGTCCAGGTGACAGACCGTTGGACCTCGGTCACGTCATCGGCCGCCAGGCGTTGCAGCGTGCCCGGGTCGATTTCCCAATCCAGGTTGGCGTTGCCGGTCAGCACGTCCATGATGTCCTCACCCCACTGGCCGGCCAGCTTTTCCTTCAGCAGTTCGGTGGCCCGCGCCTTCAGCGAAGCGCTGTTGGGGGTGGCGGTGAGGGTGTGCCCGGTCGCCGTGGTGGTGGAGATCGACGGTGCCGCGCCCAGCATGTCGGTCAGCAGTTGGTTCACCACGCTGTCCAGGGCGTTCGCGACATCGGCGTTGCCCCAGGCGCCCGGCAGCGAAGCCAGGATCAGTTGGTACAGCGGCTGGTTGGCGTTGGCACCGATGGCCGCGATGGCGGCCGGCGAAAAGACATCCGAAACCTTGGCGTTCTTGAACTGGCCATGGCCGGACAGGTTGCCGTTCAGCGGGTAGCGAGTGATGTTGGAGAAAACCTCCGATGGCGTCAAGGTGGCTTCGGTGCCGTTGGTCAACGCCGTACCAAAGTCATAGGCGAAGGCGTACGGGAAGTCGACGTGGAGAGTCTGGCCATCCAGGCTGCCGGACAGGTTCTCCAGCGCCTGGCCCACAGGCACGGGCGCCAGCAGCGCGGTGCGGGCGGGGATGGTGTTCCACTCATCTTTGGCCGCCTGCACAATCTCCGCGCTGGCCGTAGCCCCCAGCGCAGTGGTCACCACCGGGTTGGTCGGGTCCAGTTCAACCGTGAACGCGCCATTGTAGGTGGGGCCGCTGGCGGTGCCGTTCAGGATCAGGCCGTCCGCCAGGGTGGCCACGTCCTGTGCCGTCAGGTTGAACTCGATCGGCTGGCCAGCGGCATTGCGTGCCGCCACCGAAAGCTGGTTGACGTCGATGGTGATCTCACCCAGCGCCTCGCCAATCACGCTGCCCACCGTGGTAATAGAGATGGGGCAGTCGGTGACGGTGATCTTGCCGGTGGTCAAGTTGACCGAGACATGAGCGTCAGAGTGCGTCGAGGGGAAGGTCTCCGTGAAGCCAGAGGTGTCAGCGAAGGGTTGCACCACCCGCAACGTGCCCTGATTGGTCACGTCGGTGGCGCCGAAGGCAGCGGATGGGCCCACCATGCAGAGAACCACAGCGGCAACCGCGGCAGCGGGGAGGACCTTCGTGCGAGAACGCTTCATATTAAGTTGACTCCTTAGGCGCTAGGAGTTACGGGACGGGACTGTCTCGGGGTCACTCTACCCCGGAATGCCCAATTTCCCGCAGGCACACCGCCTCCCCTGACGGCCTTTTGGGTAGAAATCGTGCTCTGGAGGGCTTCTAGGGGCCGATGTCGCCCGGTTCAGCCCGTTTCTTGGAGCCCCGAGCCGGCCGGCCGGCCCTCCCCCGGCGCCCCACCACACACCACCCAGGTCAAGCCAACTCGATCAGTTCTTCGTAGCTGTCGGACCACAAGTCCTCATCGCCATCGGGCAACAACAAAACCCTTTGTGGCCCCAAAGCCTTGACCGCGCCGGCATCGTGCGTCACCAAGACCACCGCGCCGCGGAACTTGGCCAACGCCCGCAGAATCTCCTTACGCGAAGCCGGGTCCAAGTTGTTGGTGGGCTCATCCAATAGCAACACGTTGGCCGCACTGACCACCAAGATGGCCAATGCCAGCCGGGTCTTCTCACCGCCAGACAAGACCGCCGCCGGTTTCAGCACCGTGTCGCCGCTGAACAGGAATGAGCCCAAGATTTTGCGGACCTCGGTGGGGTCCATGTCCGGCGCGGCGGACTGCATGTTCTCCAGCACCGTGCGGCCCAGGTCCAGCGTCTCGTGCTCCTGGGCGTAGTAGCCCAGCTTCAGGCCGTGGCCCGGCAGCACCCGGCCGGTGTCCGGCGGTTCCAGGCCGGCCAGTAGCCGCAGCAGCGTGGTCTTGCCGGCCCCATTCAGGCCCAGCACCACCACTTTGGAGCCCCGGTCAATCGCCAGGTCAACATCGGTGAAGACCTCCAACGAGCCGTAAGACTTGGACAAGCCCCGGGCCATCAAAGGTGTCTTGCCCGATGGCGCCGGGTCCGGAAAACGGATCGCCGCCACCTTTTCGCGTTTGGCGGCCGGGGTTGAACCCTCCAGCAGTTTTTCGGCCCGTTTGGCCATATTCTGGGCCGCCACCGCCTTGCTCGCCTTGGCGCGCATCTTGTCGGCCTGCGCCATCAGGGCGGCCGCTTTCTTGGCCGCATTGGCCCGTTCCCGCTTGCGGCGGCGTTCATCGACCTCGCGTTGTTCCAGGTAGGCGGCCCAACCCAGGCTGTATTGGTCCAGCACTTGGCGGGTGGCATCGAGGTAGAAGACCTTGTTAACCGTGTCGCCCAACAGGGCGGCATCGTGCGAAATGACCATGAAGCCGCCGCCATAGGTCTTCAGGAAATCGCGCAGCCAGACCACCGAATCCTGGTCCAGGTGGTTGGTGGGTTCGTCCAACAGAAGGGTGTCCGCGCCTTGAAACAAGATGCGGGCCAGTTCGGCCCGCCGCCGCTGCCCACCGGACAGGGTGCCCAACGGCTGGCTCATCACCCGGTCTTCCAGCCCCAGGTTGGCGGCGATGCGGGCAGCCTCCGCCTTGGCCTGGTAGCCGCCGGCCGCCAGGTAGCGTTCCTCCAGCTTGGCGTACTGCTCGATGCCGCGCGCCATCACGTCCGGATCGGCCGATGTCATGTCGGCCTGGGCCCGGTCCATCCGCTGGATGATCTTGTCCAGGCCGCGGGCGCCCAGGATGCGGTCCATCACCACCACGTCCAAGTTGCCGGTGCGCGGGTCCTGGGGCAGGTAGCCCACCGAGCCCGACCGGGCCACGGCCCCGCCGGCTGGCTGGCCCTCGCCCGCCAGGCAGCGCATCAGGGTGGTCTTGCCGGCGCCGTTGCGGCCCACCAAGCCGATCCGGTCCCCTTTGGCGACCCGGAAGGCGGCGTCCTTCAGCAACAGCTCCGCCCCGGCCCTCAGTTCGATCGCGCTGGCGGAAATCACCCAGGCAGCATAGAGCCCGTCTGGTTGAAGCGCACGTGCCAATCGAAGGCTGTCGCCAAATCGACCGGCGTGTGCTGGGCTTTGGCGGTGGCTACCGAGCGGTCGAAGTACTCCTGCAACATGGGCCGGTAGGTGGGATGGCAGCAGTGGTCAATGATCAACTGGGCCCGCTTGCGCGGCGCCAAGCCGCGCAAGTCGGCCAGGCCCTGCTCGGTGATGATGACCTGGACGTCGTGCTCATTGTGGTCCACGTGGGAGACCATCGGCACGATCGAGCTGATGGCTCCGCCCTTGGCCAGTGAGGGGGTGACAAAGCAACTGATGAAGGCGTTGCGGGTGAAATCGCCGGAGCCGCCCAGGCCGTTCTGCATCCGGCTGCCCATGATGTGGGTCGAGTTGACGTTGCCGTAGATGTCGGCCTCGATCAGGCCGTTGCAGGCGATCACGCCCAGGCGCCGGATTACCTCCGGGTGGTTGGACACGTCCTGGGGCCGCAACACGATCAGTTCGCGGTAGCGCTTGGCGTCCGCGTTGAGCTTTTCCGCGTAGGTGGGGCTGAGTGAGAAGGCGGTGGCGGAGGCGACGGTCATCTTGCCGGAATCGAGCAGGTCAACCATGCCGTCCTGGATCACCTCGGTGAACGAGGTCAGGTGCTCGAATGGACCTTCCAGCAGCCCGGCCAGGACGGCGTTGGCGATGTTGCCCACACCGGATTGGAGCGGCAGCAGCGACTTGGGGATGCGGCCCAGTTTGACCTCATGGGCCAGGAAGTCCAGTAGGTGGCCGGCAATCTGGCGCGATTCGTCATCCAGCGGCTTGAACGGCGTGTTGCGGTCCGGCGCGTCGGTTTCGACTACCGCCACCACCCGTTCCGGGTTGATCCGCATGGTGGTGAAGCCGATCCGGTCCGCCGGGTGGGTGATCAGAATCGGCCGGCGGTGTGGCGGCAGGGCTGGCAGGTCTTTGATGTCGTGCATGCCTTCTAGGTCGGCCGATTGCCAATGGTTGACCTCCAGGATGATCTGCCGGGCGGCTTCGATCCAGCGGACGTTGTTACCAACCGACGATGACGGCACCAGTTGGCCGTCCGCGGTGATGGCGCTGACCTCGATCACAGCCGTGTCCAGCGGCCCAAAGACGCCTGAGGCCACCACCGGCCCGCTGTGTGAGAGGTGCAGGTCCACATAGTCGGTTTCGCCGGCGTTGATGCGGCCCCGCAGGGCCGGATCGGACTGGTAGGGCGAGCGCATGGCGATGCCGCCGGCCTCTGCTAGGGCGCCGTCCAGTTCGGGGGCGGTGGAGGCGCCGGTGAAGACGCCGATTTGGAACTCGTCCCCCGCTTCGTGGGCGGCCTTGATCCGTTCCGCCAGGGCGACCGGCACGGCTTTGGGGTAGCCGGAGCCGGTGAAGCCGCTGAAGCCAACGTTGGTGCCCGGCTCGATGAATCCGGCCGCGACATCGGCCGTGGTGACTTTCTGCTGGAAAAGCTGGCTGTTGATGCGTGACACGTGCGGCTCCTTTGTCAAAGTCAAGTCAAAGCTACTTCTAGGATACGCAAAGCTGAAGGGCTTGGGTCAGGCCTGCAGGCCGGACTCCAGCAGGTCGAGGCAGCGGGCCACTACCTGGGCGTAGCTTTCCGCGCAGCCGCCCTGGTACCACAACTGGAGGGCCGTCACCAGCGTGACCGCCAGGATGGGGCCGATCAGGGCCGCCTGGGTGGCGTCCGCCGGCGCACCGGGCGACTGCGCGATCAGTTGCCCCAGGTAAGTGCCAGAGGTCACGGTTTCCGCCGCCAAGGCCGCCATCACCGAGGGTTCTTGGGCCATGTAGCGCAGGCGGCGCGTGATTTCGTTGCCGCCCGCGTTGATCACCGGGGTCAGGTCCACCAGGGTGGCGCGGGCCGCGGCCAGCGGCGCCATGGTGGCCAGGTGACCCAAGAACCCCTCCACCATCAGGCGGTCGAACTCGTCGTAGGTGACCAGGCGGTCCTTGCTGCCAAACAACCGGTAGACGGTGGAAGGCGACACGCCGGCGGCGGCGGCCACCTCTTCGATGGTGACGTTGCCAAAGCCGCGCTCATCGAACAGGTCCAGGGCCGTGCGCTGGATGGTCTCCATCACCAGCATCTTCTTGCGTTCGCGCAGCGTCAGGTTGGGTGGGACCCCGGGCTGGGCGGGAGACGTTGGGCTGGTGGCCATGTTCTTAGTCTAATGACCCTTGACGAAGGCGCTGCCGCCTGCAATAGTCTTGCTTGTGGATGATAGTTCTACTGCTGTTGATAGTCACTCTCACCTTGCGCCACCGGAACCGGTCATCGACCTGCGAGGTGTCATCAAACGTTTTGGGCCAGTCACGGCCCTGGACGGGCTTGACCTGAGCGTTAAGGCGGGCGAGATCCACGGCTTCCTGGGCCCCAACGGCGCCGGCAAGTCGACCACCATCCGCCTGCTGCTGGGACTGCAGCGAGCCAACGCCGGCCGGTTGTGCTTGTTTGGCCGCGACCCCTGGCGCGACGCCGTCGCCCTACACCGACGCCTGGCCTACGTGCCCGGCGAGGTCACACTGTGGCCCACCTTGACCGGCGGCCAAGCAATCGACACGCTGCTTGGCCTGCGCAACGTCAAGCAGGCCCCGCGCCGGGCCGAACTGCTGGAACGCTTCGCCCTAGACCCCACCCGCTACTGCCGCAGCTACTCCAAAGGCAACCGCCAGAAGGTCGCCTTGGTGGCGGCCCTGGCGGCCGATGTCGATCTGTTGGTCCTGGACGAACCAACCAGCGGGCTGGACCCACTGATGGAGGAAGTTTTCCAGCAGTGCGTGGCCGAGGCCGCCGCCCGCGGCACCACCGTGCTGCTGTCCAGCCACATCCTGGCGGAGGTCGAAAAGCTAGCCCACCGGGTGACCCTGATCCGGGCCGGGCGGGCGGTCCAGACCGGCGCCCTGGACGACCTCTTGCGGTCCGCGGGACTAGGCGACTTGACCGCACCGCCGTCGTTGGAATCGGTCTTCCTCAGTCACTACGCCACGCCGGGTGTGCCGTGAGCGGCATCGGGCGCCTGTTCTGGGCCGCCCTGCGCCGTGACCGTTTCCAACTGCCATCTGGGCCGTCGGTGTAGGTGTGTACCTCTACTTCACGGCCCGCGCGCTGGGCGGGGTCTACTCCGACCAGGCGGCCAGAGAGACCTACGCCGCACTAAACCGGATTGCCCTGACGGAACACCTCTTCAACGGGCCCGGCTACGGCGTCGACACCCTGGGCGGCATCGTGGTCTACGAGGCCGGCGGCTACGTCCTGCCGGTGGTGGCCCTGCTGGGCGTCTTCCTGGTGGTGCGACACACCCGCGCGGCCGAGGATTCCGGCCTGGCCGAACTGACCGGCGCCACGGCGGTGGCCCGGCGAGCGCCGTTGGGGGCCGCGCTGTTGCTGGCCGCGTTTTCCGGGCTGCTGGTAGGGCTGACGGCCGCCGGCGCGCTGCTGCTGCAGTCCGCGGCCACCGGCGGCCTGTTGCCAGTGGCCGGCTGCTGCGCCTACGGCCTGGGCGTGGCCCTGGCCGTGGCCCAGTTCGCGGTCGTGGCCGCCGTCGCCGCCCAGTGGGCCGATCACGCCCGGGTGGCCAACGGCCTTGGCGGCGTGGCCGTGGGCCTGGCCTACCTGGCCCGGGCCGTAGCCGATGTCCGTGATGAGCCTTGGGCCCTAGCCACCCCGCTGGGCTGGCTGCAGGGGCTGCGGCCGTTCGCGGGCGAACAGTGGGGCTGGACGGCCCTCGCCTTGGTGTGGCTGGGCGTTTGGGCCGGGGCGGCCTTCTGGCTCGGTGCCCGGCGGGACCTGGGGGCCGGCTTACGCCGGCCCCGGACCGGCCCAGCCACTGCGCCTGCGGCCTGGGGCCGCCCGCTCGGCCTGACCTGGCGCCTGGGACGGCTGACCATTGCCTGCTGGGCCGCCGGGTTGTTCGTCTTTGGCCTGGCCCTGGGGGCCGTCGCCGATGGTGTGATGCCCTACGCCGCGAGTTGGGACGCAGACGTCGAGGCCTGGTTGGGCGGTGACCGGACGGCCGGCTTCTTTGGGCTGTGCGCCGTGGTGTTCGGGGTCCTCAGTGCCTGCGCCGGCCTGGGCCTGGTCTTCCGGGCCCGGGCTGAGGAAACAGCCGGGCGCCTAGAACACGTCCTGGCCGGTCCTTTGGGCCGGCGGCGTTGGGGCGGGGCCCAGGTGGCCGTCGCACTAGCCGGGGTGGCGGCCAGCCTGCTGGCCGCCGGTCTTGGGCTGGCCTGCGGCCGGCGTTGGTCAATGAACGATGGCCAGACCTGGGAAACGCTGGGCGCCGTCGCCGCACACCTGCCGGCCGCCGCCGCCGTCACCACCTTGGCCACGTTGCTGGTGGCCGCCTGGCCGCGTTGGGCGCCCGCGGTGTGGGGCTACGTCGCCTGGAGCCTGGCCGTGCCCCTTGTGGGCACGCTGCTGCGGCTGCCCGGCTGGGCCCAAGACCTGTCCGTTTTCAACCACACGCCGGTGATCCCTCTGTCGGATGGGAACCAGCCCGGGTGGGCGCTGACAGCCCTGGCCGCGCTGGCGGCGCTGCTGCTGGCAACCGCCGCCGTCGCCTGGCGCCACCGCGACCTGCCCGGCACCGCCCGCTCCCAACCCCGGGTGCCAGGGAAGTGATCATGCTGGATGCCAACGTCTCTGCGAACCGCTCACGCCCCGGCCCGGCGCCCCCGTGTAGGCCGGGCGGTGGAGAACAACATGAGCACCGCCACTGCCGCCACCAATGGGGCCGTCCTGGCCACCCTTGATGCCCCGGGCGGCATCGGGCAAGTGGACCCAGGGGCTAGTTGCCGAAGAGGTCGCCCAGCGACCCCAGGCTGCCGGAACCCGGCCGGCCATTGCCGCCATAGCGCAGTGAGACCTGCTTGGCCTCGCGGCCGCTGGCGCCCTTGCCCTTGCGGTAAGTCACCACCAGGGTGTCCTTGGCCGGCCGCGGCACGTCAACCCGGCCAAACAAGCCAGAGGCCTGGCCGCTGTTCTGCAACGCCACCTGCGAGCGGATGGCCTGGTCTTTCGCATCATCCTTGTCGGTCAGCGAATAGCGCTTGGTGACCGTGGCGTACAGCACCGGCCCGGCGGCGATGCCGGCCACGCCGACAAAGCCGATGTACATGCCGATGCCGCCCGAACCAGAATCCGGGTCAAAGTCATAGTCGTCCCAGTCCGCCTGGGCCGGGACCGCCGCCAGCCACAGCCCAGCGAAGACGGCCCCCGCCAGGGCGGCCACCCGCGCCAAGCGCCGGCGCCAAGCCTTGCCCGGTTTGATCTGTCTAGTCATCGCCCGCCCCCTCACAAGAAAATGAACCCGAACAGGGACACCACAGCGCCCAGGATGGACAACAAGGTGGCGTGAAGGGCCAGCTTGCGCTTGTTGACCGGCAGCTTGCCGGCCGCCTCACCGGTCTGGCCGTTGACGCCAAAGTAATACAGCTCCCCACCAGGGGCGATGTAGAACAGCACCCAGGCCGGCAGCAGCGTGTAGCGGTGCTTCCAGTCCGCAATGGTGGTGGGCCCGTAGATGGTCAAATCCTGGAACTTGGCCTCCTCCTGAAACACCTGCGTGGCGATCAGCCGTTTGGTGGCCAGTTCAACGTTGGCCGCCGCCTCCTTTGCCACATCCTGGAAATCCAGGTCCCGGCGCTCGGTTTGGAAACCAGCCAGGTACTGCGGTACAAACGGCTGCTCCTGGTCGATGTGCCACGGCAACAGCCGGTTGATCATCTTGTTGGCCCGGTTGGCCTTCAGCGCCTCCTGCGGCAGGTCCCACACTCCCACCCGGCCGGAGCGGGCGAAATCGCGGTAGTGGTCCTGGCGGTCCTTGCCCGTGCCGGTGGTCCAGTGGCCCACGCCGTAGACGTTGCAGTCAAGCTGCGCGTCAACCGCGAAATACGGGAAGTAGACGCCGTCTAGCTTGTCGATCCGATGCTTCGAATAGAAGCCCGGCTTGACGTAATGCTTGCCGGAAATCCAGGCGTCGAACAGTTCCCGGGCCCGCTCCGCCGTGATGGCGAACGGCACCACCGAATCCGGTGCCAGGCCCGCCGCCAGTTGGCCCTTCAGAACGACCGGGCTGTGGCAGTACATGCAAACCGTGGAAGCCAACGTGCCGCCCTCGACCACAATCTGCGCGCCGCAAGAGGTGCATTCGACCGCGCTGAGGCCGGACTCATTGGCGGCGGCCGCCGCCGTTGCCTCCGTGGGCGGTTCCGGTTCAGGTGTGGCCGGGGCCGCCGGAGTGGTTGGGCCAGCCTGGATGGCGGCCAATTCCTCCACGTCCGCGATCACCGCCCAACCGTTATTGGCCCTGAGTTGGGCGATGCCCTGCATGTCCTTGATCTGGCGTTCCAACACCTTGCGGGCGGCACTGTAACCACTGGTGGGCGAAGGCGCCACCGGCCCGCCCGGCACCGGCGCCGCGGTTGGGGCGCCCGCCGCCATCTTGGCCTTGACCGCCTCCAGGTGCTGCTGCAGCGCCACCACCGCCGCCTGAATGGCCTGCGGGTGAGACTTCTCGGCGATCCAGTTCTGGGCCTTGGTGGCCAGGTTGATCAAGGTGACGACATCGGCGTCCGCGGTCGTCTTGGAGGCCACCGCGTCCGGGCCCTGCTCCTGCGCCAATTCCATGAGCTTGCGCTGGTACGGCTCGGCCGCGACAGCGGCCGCCTGGTCACCGCTGTTCACCGCCGCGACAATGGCAGCCGTTTCAGCCTGCAACACCGCATTGGTGGCCCGGATGCCAGCCTCCCGGCCGGAGGCCTCCTCAACCTTGTCCAACGCCAAGCGCGCAAACATGGCCACGGGCATGCCCAGTCCCACGAGCTTCGGTTCAAGATCTGGTTCCGGTTCAGGCTCGGGTTCAGGTTCGGGGGCCGGCTCCGGGGCGGGCGGCGGCTGCGGCACCTCGAAGACCGAGCCACAGCCACTGCACCTCAGCTTGCCCGTGGTGGGATCAAACTGCAGCACACTGCCGCAGTTGGGACACTTGAAATCGGTGGTGTCAGCCACTCCCATCCCCTACTGACGCAGTTGGAAGCCGCAGTTGGGGCAGAACCGGGCGCCGCCGCTGGGGGTACCGCAGTTGGGGCAGAACTTGGGCCCTTCCGCACCGGCCGCGGGAGCGGCCGGGGCGGCGGCCTCTGGAGCGGCGGGGGCTGGCGCCGGGGCGGCAGCGGCCGGGGCTGCAGCGGGGGCCGCCTGGGCAGGCTGGGCCGCCGGCGCCGCCGCAGCCGGGGCGGCGGGCGGCACCGGCACCAACGGCTGGCCGGGGGCCGCCAGCGGCGGCTGACCCTGGACCGGCGGCACGCCGCCTTGCTGCACCGGCACCAACGGCTGGCCAAACATGGAGCCAACCGCGCCGCCGGCAAAGCCGATCCCCATCATGGAGGCGGCGCCGCCGGCGGTGTTTTCG
>JAISTN010000404.1 GCA_031272565.1 Bifidobacteriaceae bacterium | reverse complement strand
GCCGGCCCGGCCGGCCAGCGGGGCGATCCCTCAGCCGGCGGGACCAGCCGCCAGGCCGCCCTCAAAGCCGGTGTCGCTGGTGGTGCGGCGGCCGGCATCGGGCACCGTGGTCCCAGTCCAAGCTGACAGCGAACCGGCGCCGCACCGGTCGTTGGCCGCCTGGCTGGGCCTGGCCCGGGCGCCCCAGCCGGAGGTGGATCCGGAGGCGGCCCGGACGCGCCAGTTGTTCAAGCAGCGGGCGCGGGCGGTGCGGCTGGCGGCGTTGAAGCGCTGCCTGGTCTGGCTGCTGATCATTGGGCTGCCGGTAGGGGCCGGGGCGCTGGTCATGTTTTCGCCGTTGTTCCAGGTCCGGCAGGGCAACATCGCCATCGAGGGCCTGGCCGGCGCGGCCAAAGCGGACCAGGTGGCGGCCGTGCTGCAGACGGCCGTTGGCCAGCAGTTGGCGCGCCTGGACACGGGCCAGTTGGAGGATGACTTGGCGGCCCTGGCCGGGGTCAAGGCGGCCCAGGTAAACCGGCGTTGGCCCACGGGCTTGGCGGTCACCATCACGCCGCGTTACGCGGCGGCGGCGGTGGCAGAAGACGACCACTTTGTGCTACTGGACGCGGAGGCGGTGGCGGTGGAGACCGTGGCGGCGGTGCCGGCCGGCCTGCCGCTGGTGACGATGCCGCTGGAGGGCGCGGGGCAGCGGGTGTTGCGCAACATTCTGGGCGTGGCGGCGTCGCTGCCGCCGGAACTGGCGCAGCGGGTGACGGAGATTGGCGCCCAGACGGAGGACACGGTGACGTTCACCTTGACCAACGGCATCACGGTGTTGTGGGGCGATGCCTCTGAGGCCGGCGTCAAGGCGGCGGCCGTCCTGCTGCTGGAGCGGGAACCGGACGTCACCTCGATCGACGTCACGGCGGCCGAATACCCGGTGGTCCGCTAGCGGACCGAGCTCTCAGCGGCCCGGCGATTTGCCTGGTGGTGCTGGCCGCGCCGCCCATTTCTTTAGGTGGGAATACTCAAGAGTGCCTTGTTGTTGGTTCTTAGCGATAACTCCTAGCGACAAGGAACAACCTCATGAAAGCCAAACTCTTTGGCCTTGCGCTGGCTGCCGCCGGCCTGTCCGGTTTGACCGCCCAGGCCGCCTTCGCGGCCGATGGCGTGTCCCAGGCGAACCTGGATGTGGTGGTCAACGTCACCGATTCCAGCGCCTCGGGTGGGACCACTCCCACTCCCAGCCCGGACAACTCGGGTGGCCAAGACACCAGCGACACCACCGGTGCCCAAGACCTGCCCTACACCGGCTTTGACCCCCGCCTGGCCGGCCTGGGCCTGGGTGCCATGGCCGCCGGTGGCCTGCTGATCTGGGGCGCCAAGCGTAAGAATGACGGCAAGACCTTCCTGCCCAAGGCGGCCCTGGTTGTGGCCGGCGCGGCCGGCCTGGTGGTGGCCGGATCGTTCACCGCCCTGGCCGCCAGTGAGATTGGCCAGACCGGTGAGGTCGACACCAACGGTGACGTGGTCATCACCATCGACAAGGCCAAGTCGTTGACAGGCGAGGCGGCCTTTGCCATCGACCTGCCGCAGGCCTCCACCTACTTCGGCCTGGAGGGGCGCATCGACGTTCCGGAGGGCCTCTCGTTGGCTGTCAACGGCACGCCGCTGACGGGCGACTTCAGCGAACTGATGACCGTCGAGGACCCGGCCGGCACCGGCCATGTGGCGGGCACGCTGACCGCCACCGTCTCTCCGGACGCGGCCGTGGAGTCGTTCCACCTGACCTACAGCCTGACCGCCCAGGACAAGCGCTTCGAGTTGACCCTGACGCCCCAGGCGGGCGACAAGGTCTATGACGGCACCACCGCCGCCGGCGACATCGCCTTCGCGTCGACCGACGAGTTCGTCTCCGGCGTGCAGGTGGGCGACGATGTCACCGTGCAGGTGGCGGGCGAACTGGCCGGCGAGTTTGCGGACCGCAATGCGGGCGAAGACATCACGGTTGAGGTTGACCCGGCGCAGTTCAGCCTGACCGGTGCGGATGCCTTCCGCTACCAGTTGGTGGTGATCCAGCCGGCGGCCGACATCACCGCGAAGCCCCTGGGGGCGGCGGTCGAGGTCGAAGACAAGACCTATGACGGCAACGACACGGCGGCCCACGGCCAGGCGGTCCTGGTGGACAGCGTGGTCGATGGCGATCAGGTGGCCTTGGCCGATGGCGTGACCTGCGAGTTCGAGGCGGAGCCGGGCTTGGAGGCCGCGGCGGCCGGTATCCACGACACGGCTTGCTTCGCCGCTGGCACTGGCCTGGTGGGCGACCAGGCCGGCAACTATGAGTTGAGCGGCTTCGAGTCCAATGACGCGGAGATTTTCGCCAGGGAGCTGACGGTTGAGGGCCTGCAGGCCCAGGACCGGGTCTACGACGGCACCACCAAGGTCGTCATCGGCGGCGACGGGCAACTGGTGGGCGCGCTGGACGGCGACGACGTCACCTTGCAGGGCGACGCGCAAGGTGAGTTTGAGGTCAAGAACATTGGGGTGGACAAGCCGGTCACCATCACGGGCCTGTCCCTGGACGGGGCCGATGCCGCCAACTACTACTTGGTTCAGCCCAGCTCGGCCGCCACGGTGACCAAGCGGCCGGTGCGGTTTGCCGGCTTGAAGGCCGACAAGACCTATGACGGTACGGACCATGGCTTCGCGGTTGGCCAAGCGACCTTGGACGGCAAGATCGACGGCGACCAGGTGACCTACATGCTGGTGCTGGAGGGCTCCTATGATTCGGCCAAGGCCGGCGCCCGCGTCTTCACCCCGGCGTTGGCCCACCTGCTAGGTCTCGACGCCCCCAACTACCAGTTGGATCCCACTATCGACGCGACCATCGCCAAGAAGCCGGTGCGGTTTGCCGGCTTGAAGGCCGACAAGACCTATGACGGTACGGACCATGGCTTCGCGGTTGGCCAAGCCAGCTTGGATGGCAAGATCAATGGCGACCAGGTGACCTACATGCTGGTGCTGGAGGGCTCCTAT
>JAISTN010000375.1 GCA_031272565.1 Bifidobacteriaceae bacterium | reverse complement strand
CACTGTCGGTGCAGGCCAGGCTAGACAGGCCTTGAGGCAAAGTTGCCTCAACTGCCCCAATGGGGGGCGGCCAGCGGTACCAGCCGCGGGCCGCCCCTCGTCGTTTAACCGCGCGCCATCAGCCAACTTGGCGAGCAGGGCACGGTGTCACGCCACTAGACTGGTGTTCCGCAACTTTCCCCAAGCTAGGACGCGTGGCATGCCGAACTTCCAGCGCACAATGCTCCTGTCCAAGATTCACCGTGCCACCGTCACGGACGCCAACCCTGATTACATCGGTTCAATCACGCTGGACCCGGTCCTGGCCCAGGCGGCCGATCTGCTGGAGGGCCAGCAAGTCGACGTGCTGGATGTGACCAACGGCCGGCGCCTGACCACCTATGTGCTGCTGGGCCGGGCGGGCACCGGCCAGTGTGACATCAACGGCGCGGCCGCCCGGCACATCGGGGTGGGCGATGTCGTGATCATCGTGGCGTACGGCCTGATGGACGATGCCGCCGCCCAGGTGCACCGGCCCAAGGTGGTGTTCGTGGACGGCAACAATGCGATCATGCCGCCACCGACACGAGCCTCCCGGAGGGCCATGCATGCCTGGTCGTAGCAAGGATTCGCGCCCCACGGCGGCCGGCCGCGGCCAGCGCCATCAGGCTTCCGACACCCCGCCGGTAGCCCCTCACGGCCACTTCTCCAAACCGGGCTACGGCTTGGCGGAGGGCCACGAACCGGTTGACGCCTGGCACCACCCGGCCCCGCCGGCCTGGCTTTGGCGGGCCTGCCTCTCCGTCGCGTTGGTCGCCATCGCGGCGTTGCTGGCCTGGCAGGTTATGTCGCAGTTGTTCGATCTGTTCATGCTGATGGTCTGCGCTCTGTTTGTGTCGCTGGCCATCGAACCACCGGTCAACTGGCTGACCCACAAGGGCTGGCGCCGCGGGCTGGCCACCGGCGCCGTCATGGTGGGGGTCTTGGCCGTGGCGGGCGCAGCCATGGCGGCGCTGGGCCAGATGTTCGTGGAACAGGTGGTGGATCTGGTCAAGGGCATCCCAGACATGTATAAGCAGGTAGCGGACTGGGCCTCCAACCGGTTTGATGTCGACATCCCGACTCAAAACGAGGCCTTGACCCAGTTGGCTTCCAGTTGGGGCAAGAACCTGGCGGGCACCGCCTGGGCGGCCGGCACCACGTTGTTTTCTGCCCTCCTGTCCGCCCTGGGCCTGCTGCTGATGGTCTACTACTTCTCCGCCCGCGGCAAGGATTTCCGGGCTGCCATCTGCGCGCCGCTGCGGCCCCGCCAGCAGTACCTCGTGTTGCAAGTCTGGGCCACGGCGCAGGACAAGACGGCCGGGTACATCGCCTCCCGCGTCATCCTGGCCCTGTTCAACGCGGTGGCCACCTGCGCCTTCCTGCTGATTGTGCGCGTGCCATACGCCCTGCCGCTAGCGCTCTTCTGCGGCGTGGTGTCCCAGTTTGTGCCCACCGTTGGCACCTACCTGGGCGGCGCCCTGCCGGTGTTGATTGGTCTGGGCCAAAAACCCATTACCGGCCTGCTGGTGCTGGTCTTCATTGTCGCCTACCAGCAGGTGGAGAACTTCCTGCTGGCCCCCAAGCTGACCTCCAAGACCATGGAGATCAACCCGGCGGTGGCCTTCATCTCCGTGATTGCGCTGGGCACCGTCCTGGGGCCCATGGGCGCCTTCCTGTCGCTGCCGCTGGTGGCCACCGTCCAAGCGGTCGTGTCGTCCTACCTGCACCGCTATGAGCTGGTTGATTCGGAACTGCTGCGGGAAGAACCGCGGCCAGTCCGGACCCGCCCGGAACACCCAGCCGCAGCGGCCGGGCCCGGTGATGGAGGCACCTGGCTGGCCCCCGGCGAGGACATGGTGCCCCCGGAGGGCCTGGTCGGCTAGGCCGCGACCCCCAGACCAGTAGAATTCGTTTCATGTCCGAACCCCAGGTGCCCCGCCCCAGCACTGGGCCAGGCTTGAACGCACCGTCTGATCTGCCCGGCGATGCCAGCCTGCCCGGCGGCAAGCACCTGCCCAAGCGCGACTGGCGGGCTGACCTGACCGCCGCCTGCCTGGGCCTGGTGGCGGCCGTGGTAGTTCTGGGTTCCATCATCATCATCGCCTTCGCCTTGGGCTTCGATGACGAACCGGCCGTGACCAAGGCCGGCGGCACCACCGTGGGCACCCCCAGCGCCGGCGCCACCGCCACCGCCACCGCCACGGACGGGCCAGAAGCCAGCGTCAAAGCGGCCGGACCCAGTGCGGACCAAGACGGCAGCCCGGCGCCCAGCAGCCCCGGCAAAGCCGGCACGCCCGAGGATCTGATCACCCTGACGCCCGCACCGGACAGCCCGGCGCCCACCATCACGGACGGGCCGGGCTTCATGCCATCCGAAACCACCCCGGCGCCCTCGGCCACGCCTGGCGGGCAGACCACCACCACTGCGCCGCCGGCCGACACCCCAACCAGCCCGGAGACCAGCCAGAACCCCAACATCCAGCCGGATCCGGTCCGGCTCTGCAGCATCCTGATCAGCACCGATGACACCGATGACCTGGACTGGGCCAAGCTCTTCCACCAGGCCGCCCTGGTGGCGGAAGGTGATCTCAAGGCGGACCTGGAGACCGTGGCCAAGGTGCTGGACTCATATGTCGCGGCCGGCGGCGAAAAGGACGATCTGTATGGCCCGGCCGACGAATCGCTACAAGAGATCATCCTGCGCATCCTGACCGCCAAGATGGACTGCCTCAGCCAGCAAGCCGCCCAAGAAGGCTGACCGCCACCTGTTCCTAGGCGAAGAACAACCGGTCAAACACCGCCCGAGCCCGCCGGGCCATGCGGTGGTGGTCTTCCAGCAACTGGGCCGTGCCCCCGGCCGGATAGTTGAGCAGGGCGGCCAGGCCCGCCAGGGCGCGGCCCTCCGACGGCACCACATCGGCCGCCGGCGCCCCCAGTTTGCCGCTCCACAGCGCGTTGCCGTTGCGAATCGACATGGCCAGCAGCCAGGCCTCGATCAGCAAGCGGGCGTCATCGGGCGCCATCAGGCCCTCCGCCACGCAGGCCTCCAAAGCCTCAATAGTGCCGGTCACCCGGAGTGACGGGTACTCCCCCGCGTGCCGCAGTTGATAGAGCTGCGCCACCCACTGGACGTCCAGCAGCCCGCCGGGACCCAGCTTGACGTGCCGCGACGGCTCAAGGCCGCGCGGCAGGCGCTCGCGCTCCACCCGTGCCTTGAGCCGGCGCAACTCGACCGTCTCCTTGGGCGACAGGCCCTCTGGCCGGTAGCGCACGCCCTGCGCCAGTTCCATAAAGCCGGCCGCCACCGCCCGGTCACCCGCCACCGGCCGGGCCCGCAGCAGGGCCTGACGCTCCCAGCCCAGCGCCCAGCGCTCGTAGTATTCGCGGTAGGCGCCCAGCGAGCGGGCCAGGGGGCCGTTGCGACCCTCCGGGCGCAGGTCGGCGTCGATTTCCAAGGCCGGTTCGGGCCCGATGGCGCCCAGCAACTCGACCACCCGCTTGGCGATGGCCACCGCCTGGGCTTGGGCCTCCGCGTCCTCCACGCCGTCGTTCGCCTGGTGCACAAAGACCACGTCCGCGTCGGAGCCCACCGCCAT
>JAISTN010000403.1 GCA_031272565.1 Bifidobacteriaceae bacterium | reverse complement strand
GTAGGAGCCGGCGAACTTGTCCTGGAACGAGTCGTAAACGGCCTCTTTGGTTTCGACCGTGACCTCTTCGACATACGGCGCCAGTTCGGCCGAAAGGAGGCGGTCCTCCACCGCCTGTTGCTGGTCCGCCGTCACCGCGCCGCCGGAACAATTGCCCTCATCCTGGGCCTCCGCCGGGCAAAGCCAAACCTGGACCTCGACCTTGTCGTACCAGGCGCCCTTGATGCGGTCCACCTGCATTTGCAGCATCAGGGCGGCGCCCACGGCGCTGAGCGACACGAACGTCACCAGGATGACGGCGCAAATCATGGTCAGGTTGCGGCGGAAGCCGTGGCAGATTTCCGCCAGCACAAAGCGGACGCGCATCAGGCCTCACCCCCGTAGACGCCAGCCGAATCGTCACGCACAATTCGCCCTTCCACCAGCTCCACCACCCGGTGCCCGCCGCGGTCCACCAGCCCCACATCATGGGTCGCCATGACCACCGTGGTGCCGGTCTGGTTGACCCGCTCCAGGACCGCCATGATGCCCTCCGAGGTGCGCGGGTCCAGGTTGCCGGTCGGCTCGTCCGCCAACAGGATTTGGGGCCGGTTGACGGCCGCCCGGGCAATCGCCACCCGCTGCTGTTCGCCGCCGGACAGTTCATGCGGCATGCGTTTTTCCTTGCCGTCCAAGCCCACCAGCTTCAGCACGTCCGGCACCGCCCGCATGATGGCGTGGCGCGGCCGGCCGATCACCTGCATGGCGAAGGCCACGTTGTCGAACACCGTCTTGCCTTCCAGCAGCCGGAAGTCCTGGAAGACGGCGCCGATGTTGCGCCGGAAGCGCGGGATGCGGCGCGACGGCATGCGTGTGATGTCCTGGCCCAGCACCAACACCTTGCCGCTGGTGACCCGTTCCTCCCGCAGTACGGCGCTGAGCAGCGTCGATTTGCCCGAGCCGGAGGCTCCCACCAGGAAGCAGAATTGCCCCCGCGGGATCTCCAGGCTGAGCCGGTCCAAGGCCGGCCGGGCCCCACGGGCATAGATCTTGGTGACATTGTCGAAGGTGATCACGGCATCCCGGTTGTTCGATTCAGCTAGCAGGGAAGCAGCCGGAGCTACCCCCGGCTGAGTCTTATCAGCCTAGGCACGCTCCCGCCCCGGAGCCGGGGTGACACGCCGCCTTTCACAGTTCGATCACCGACAGCGCAGAGCCCTGGCCTGGGCAAGTGCGCCGGCTGGGAGCCGGCGGGCCGGTTCTGGGGAGGCTGCCGGAGGGTGCCCGATGGCGCCCGGGCAACCTCGCGTCCGGAGGCCAGCCGGGCGGCGTTGGCGACGCTTGGGCTGGCCTCCAGCCGGCCTTCGCCCCGCCACCTTCCCAACGCACCCAAATGGTGCGGCTCGCTACGCCAACCAGCGGTGGATCAGGGCTCAGGCCTGGTTCTCCTGCTGGCGGCGCCACCGGATGCCGGCCGCGATGAAGTCGTCAATGGCACCATCGAAAACCGCCGCCGGGTTGCCCACCTCATGTTCGGTTCGCAGATCCTTGACCATCTGGTAAGGGTGCAACACGTAGGAGCGCATCTGGTCGCCCCAAGAAGCCTTGACGTCGCCCGCCAGTTCCTTCTTCATGGCGGCTTCCTCCGCCCGGCGCAGCACCAGCAACCGGGACTGCAGGACCCTCAGGGCGGCGGCGCGGTTCTGGATCTGCGACTTTTCGTCCTGCATTGAGACGACAATGCCGGTGGGCAGGTGCGTCATCCGGACTGCCGAATCGGTCGTGTTGACCGACTGCCCGCCCGGGCCGGACGACCGGAAGACATCCACCTTGATCTCGTTTTCCGGAATCTCGATGTGGTCGGTGGCCTCGATCAGGGGAATCACCTCGACCGCCGCGAACGAGGTTTGGCGCCGGCCCTGGTTGTCGAACGGGCTGATCCGGACCAGGCGGTGCGTGCCGCCCTCCACCGACAGGTTGCCGTAGGCGTACGGCGCGTTGACCTCGAAGGTGACCGACTTCAAGCCGGCCTCCTCCGCATACGAGGTGTCCAGCACCTTGACCGGGTAGCCGTGGCGTTCCGCCCAGCGCAGGTACATGCGCAGCAGCATCTCCGCAAAATCGGCCGCGTCCACGCCGCCGGCGCCGGACCGGATGGTGACCACCGCGTCGCGTTCGTCGTATTCGCCGTTCAGCAGGGTGCGGATTTCCATGTCCGCCAGGGATTCCTGGACGGCCGCCAACTCCTGGATGGCTTCTTGGCGGGTGTCTTCATCCTGGGCCTCATCCGCCATCTCCACCAGGACTGCCAGGTCGTCGATCCGCCGGCCCATGGCCTGGACCTTTTCCAGTTCCCCTTGGGTGTGGCTGAGCCTGGACGTGACCTGCTGCGCCCGGTCCGGGTCGTCCCACAGGCCCGGCGCGGCCGCTTCTTGGGACAGCCGCTCGATCCGCGCCGCCAACCCGTCCAGGTCGCTGACCTGCGCAATCGAATCGTAGGTCTGGCGCAGCGCGCGCAACTCCGCCGGGAAATCAAGGGTGGCCATGGCTTCAATGGTAAGCCGCCCGGCCCCACCGGGCGTTCCGGAGAGACTTGTGGTAGTCGACACGCCGCCATCGGGCATTCCGGAGAGAGTTGCTGCATTTCTGAACCGGAAAAACTACCGCAAGTCTCTCCGGGCCGCTGAAACAGGTCCAGAAACTACCGCAAGTCTCTCCGCAAGGGCCTACAGCCGGCTCTGGACTACCGCAAGTCTCTCCGCAAGGGCCTACAGCCGGCTCTGGACTACCGCAAGTCTCTCCAGTGGGGTCGGTGATCCAGGGCGGGGGTGCATCATCCAGCGGGTTGACACTCGTTGGGGCGGGGCCGGCTTACCCTTGGCACATGAACCAACCGGCCGGCGGGCCGCGGCGCCCCACCCCACCGTGGTGGGTCAGCGCCGCCTGTGTCGCCGCCACCGTCCTGGCGCTGCCGGCCTCGCTGGAGCAACTGATCGTCACGGTCTTGCTGGCCGGCGCCGCCCTGGCCGCCCGGGCCTGGCCCGTGCCAGCGGCGATCGGCGGTTGGTGCGTGGCCGCGCTGGCCGTACTGACCGGCGTGGGCGTGGCGGTGCCCTCCGCCATGATTGTTGGCATCCCAGCCTTTATGGTGGCCCGCTACGCCAGCCGCCAGGCCACCTTGGTGGCGGGCTTCGCCGTCTTTGTGGGCGGGCTGCTGACCGCCGCCACCTGCATTGCCGGGCGGACCAACCTGACCGTGCTGAACCGCCCCTGGTATGCCTACGACGAGTACTACTCGCTGGGAGCCACCTTCGCCGCCACGCCTTGGTTCCTGGCCACGGTGGTGTGGCTGACCGGCCTGGCCTTCCTGGTGGCCGGCGCGGCCTGGCGTTGGCGGGCCGCCCAGGTGACCCAAGCCAAGGCCAAGCAACTGGCGGCGGCCCAGCAAGGCGCCTTGGCGGCGGAAATGGCGGTGGCAGCCGAACGCACCCGCATCAGCCGCGAAATGCATGACATCGTGGCGCATTCGCTGTCCGTCATCATTGCCCAGGCCGATGGCGGCCGGTACGCGGCAGCGCAGGATCCGGATGCGGCCACCCGGGCGCTGGCCTCGATCTCTGAGACCGGCCGGGCCGCGCTGGCTGACATGCGCGGCATCATCCGGGTGCTGCGCGAAGGCCCGCCCGAAGCCGATCCGTCCCGCCTGGAGCCGGCCCCCCACGCCAAGGACCTGGATGACCTGATCGCCTCCGTGCGGCAGGCTGGCCTGGACGCCTCGCTGGTGCGGCTGGGCACGCCCCGTGAACTGCCGCCCGGCGTGGGCCTGACCCTCCACCGGATTGTCCAAGAGGCCTTAACCAACGCCATCAAACACGCCGGGCCCGGGGTGCGGGTGACGGTGATGGAACAGTGGGGCGACAACGCGATCACCTTGACGGTGGCCGATGACGGCCGCGGGGCGGCGGCCGAAGGCGACGGCCAGGGGCAGGGTCTGATCGGCATGCGGGAACGCACCGAAATGCTGGGCGGTGTCTACGCCGCCGGCCCTAATCCCACGGGAGGATTCCAGGTTCGTGCCACGGTGCCACTGCCCAGCGCCCGGCGCGGTGCCACAATGGAGCCATGAGCCCAATCCGAGTCATGGTGGTGGACGATCAGCAACTGGTCCGCGGTGGTTTCGCCATGGTGATCGGCTCCCAAACTGACATGGAAGTGGTGGCGGAGGCCGGGAACGGGCACGAAGCGATCCGGCTGGCCAAGACTACCCCCAGCGACATTGTGCTGATGGATGTCCGCATGCCCGGTATGGACGGCATTGCCGCCACCGAGCAACTCCTGGCGGTGGCCGATCCACCGCCCAAGGTGATCATTCTCACAACCTTTGACCTGGACGAATATCTGATGGCGGCGATCAAGGCCGGCGCCAGCGGCTTCCTGCTGAAGGACGCCCCACCGGAAGACATGCTGAATGCCATCCGGACGGTGCATTCGGGGGACGCCGTGATTGCCCCAGGGCCCACCAAGCGGCTCCTGGCCAAGGTGGCCACGGCGATCCCGCCGGATCCGGGCGACACGGCCATTTTCGACGACCTGACGGAACGCGAACTGGAAGTCCTGATCGCCATGGCGGACGGCCTGACCAACCAGGAGATCGCGGCCAAGCTGTTCGTCGCGGAAACCACGGTCAAGACGCACGTGGGCCGGGTGCTGGCCAAGATGGGCGCCCGTGACCGGGTCCAGGCCGTGGTGGCGGCCTACCGCCATGGGCTGGTCACGCCCGGTCACTGAGCCCTTAGACCAGGAGCCCCGAGACCGGCGTTGTCGGTTGAACCCAGATCCACCGATTGATTTCCCTGCACGCGGTGCCCCAGACCGGGGGCCGGCACTGGGGTGCAAGCCAGGTCCCGGCGAGTCGTGCTGTGGGACTACCGCAAAAGGTCCCACGGGCCGACGCCGGTCCCAGGTGGGGTGACTTAACTTGGAGCCATGACCGCAGCTCCAACTCCCGATCAGCCGTCAGCCACCAACACCCCACAGCCGGTGCCGCTCCCGGCTGCGGCCGCCGGTGCGGGCGACGGCCCGGCGCCGGGGCCCGCGGCCCCCGGCGACACTCCGGCCGTCCTGGCCCGGGGGCTGACCAAGGTTTACGGTTCCGGCGAGGCGGCGGTGCACGCCCTGCGCGGCGTCGACGTGGCCTTTGCCCGGGCGCACTTCACCGCCATCATGGGACCGTCTGGTTCCGGCAAGTCGACCCTGCTGAACCTGTTGGCCGGCCTGGACAGCGCCACCAGCGGCTCCATCGCCCTGGGCGGCAAGGACCTCCCCAACCTGAGCGACAAGGACTTGACGGTGCTGCGCCGCACCCAGGTTGGATTTGTCTTCCAGGCCTTCAACCTGCTGCCCATGTTCACGGCCGAACAGAACATCCGCCTGCCTCTGGACCTGGCCGGCCAGCCGGTGGACCAGGCCTGGTGGGATTCGGTCATCTCGACCCTGGCCATCGGTGACCGGCTGAGCCACCGCCCGGCGGAGATGAGCGGCGGCCAGCAACAGCGGGTGGCCATCGCCCGGGCCGTCATCACCCGCCCAGATGTGATCTTCGCCGACGAACCAACCGGCAACCTGGACACCCGCACCGGCGTGGAAGTGCTGGCCTTCCTACGCCGCTGCGTGCGTGAGCTGGGCCAAACCGTGGTCATGGTGACCCACGACCCGGCCGCCGCCGCCCACGCCGAACGGGTGGTGCTGCTGGCCGACGGCCTGGTGGCGGGCGAGATACTCCACCCCACCCCAGAGTCCGTCCTGGCCGGCCTGGACGCCTTGCGGACCGTCGCCTGAACGGAGCCCGCCATGTTCCGTTACACCCTGAACCAGTTGCGCACTTCGGTGCGCCAACTGACCGCGGCCGCCCTGGCCATCTTGATCGCCACGGCCTTCCTGACCGCCGGCCTGGCCGCCTCGGCGGTGGTCAAGCAGACCACCATCAAGATCGTCTCCGACGACTTCGCACAGGCCGACCTGGTGATCACGCCCTTCTGGCTGGACCCGGAGGCCGCCGATGCCGTCCGCGGCATTCCCGGTGTCAAGGAGGCCTACGCCCCGGCCACTACCAGCAGCGTTGCCAGCCACGACGACATCAAGCAGTACGTCAACCTGGGCACCGTGGCGCCCACCGCCGGCTTGGAAGCCTGGCCGGTTGACCACGGTCAAGAGCCGGCCCAGGCCGGTGAGGTGGCGCTGGCCCAATCGATCGCCGAACGGCTGGGCCTGGCGCTGGGCGACCAGTTCACGTTGACCTTCGAAAACTGGCAGACCGAGGACTACCAGAACCATGCGGTGACCGTCACCCTGGTGGGAACGTTCGACGATTCGGGCCCGTTCATGTGGCTGCGGGCCGATGCCCGCACACCCTTGGCGACCTTCGGTGAGGCCCAGGTGCAGCACGACTTCGCCGGCGGCGGTTCCGCCCTGTGGAGTGACGCCCTGCTGATCATGGTGGACCCGGATGTTGAGATGGGGCCGGGCTCCACCTTGCGCCAGGCGATTGGGCAGGCCCTGGACGACTACGCCGCCGGGGCCGGGGAGGCCACTGCCCAGGCCGAGCCTGACGTGCAGGAGCTACTCCAGGGGGCCGAAGGCGACCAAGCCGAACAGGCCACGGCGGGCGCCGAGGCGGCGGCTGAATCCAGCTATTCGGAAGACGATGCGGCCGACGCCACCGAAAGCCTGATCCAGACCCGAGCCCAGGCGGCGGCTGCCCGGGCGGCCGATTACCTCGACTCCGATGTCGTCTTGACCATCATTGGGCTGGTCTTTGGCGGCCTGGCACTGTTGGTGGCGGCGCTGGTGATCGCTAACACCTTCCAGGTGCTGATCGCCAGCCGGGCGCGGACACTGGCCCTGCTGCGCTGCGTGGGCGCCACCAAGGATCAGGTCAGGCGATCGGTCCTGATCGAATCGCTGTTGGTGGGCGTCGGCGCGTCGGTGCTGGGGGTGGCGCTGGGCGGCGGCCTGGTCCAACTGGCCCTGTTGCTGGCGGGGCGGCGCTTCCCCAGCATCCCGATACCGGGCTTTGTGGGCTTGCCCCTGTGGCTGGTCATGTTCGCCATCCTGGCCGGCACCGGCACCACCCTGCTGGCGGCCCTGGCCCCGGCCCGGTTGGCCACCAAGGTGGCGCCGGTCGAGGCGTTGCGGCCTCAAGGTGTGCCGACGGTGCGTACCGGCGCCGGGCGGGCCCGCCTGTTGGCCTCGGCGGCGCTGACCTTGGCCGGTGCGGCGCTGCTGACCTACGGCGTCTGGTTCATCCGCTCACACCCGGAGCAGGAGTACGGAGCGTCCATCAACGCGGTGCTGGCCGGCTTGTTGGGCGGCGCCCTGGCGGCCGTGGGCATTTTGCTGGGCACGGTCTTCTGGCTGCCCAAGGTGGTGGGCTGGCTGGCCAAGCTGCTGACCAGAACCGGCGCCGGGGCCCGGCTGGCCGCCGCCAACTCGGTGCGCCAGCCGCGCCGCACGGCCGCCACCGCCACCGCCCTGCTGATCGGGGTGACGCTGGTCAGCGCCATGACGGTAGGTGCCGCCTGTATGGCCAAGACCATGAACAATCTGGTCTACACCTACTGGCCCATCGACATCGAAGTAGGACAGCTTGAGGTCAACAGCGAGTTGGCGGCCGATGACGCGGGGGCGGCCTGCGGGTTGAGCGATGAACAAGAGGACTGGTACACAACGGTCACTTGGGGCAACGCCGACACGCCGCCGCTGACAGAGGCCGAGGTGGCCGCGGCCCAAGGCGTGGATGGCCTGGGGGCCACCGCCTTGCTGTACGGCGGCACCGTGACCGCACCAGATGCCAGCGGGCTGGCGGTCGACTTCAGCCTGGCGGGTGCCGACCCGGACGCCATCGGCCAGGTGATGAACCGCCCGGAGGTGGCCCAGACGCTGGCGGACGGGGAGGTGGCCATCGGGGCTGGCCTGGCCGGGATCCTGGCGGATGCCCGGCAGGTGTTCTGCATGGTGTTCAGCGACACGGTACCGGCCGACTCGGCCCCCGCCGCCGGAGACGCCTTCGAAGTCACCGTCACCGGGCCGGCCGGCCAGCAGACCTTAACCTTCCGCTACGTCCCAGGCATGGACACCCTGGGGGTCTTGGCGCTGGTGGACCAGGCGACGTTGGAGGCTCTGGTGGGGCCTTCCGAGCCGCAAGCCCTGTGGGCCACCCTGGATGACGACGCCGACCCGGTGGCCACCACCGACCGCCTGCAAAACACCATGACCGACCTGGCCCGCAACTCCAGCACCGTCCAACCGGTGGGAGGCTCCGCCGTCGAACGGGCCGACACGCTCAAGACGATCGACACCATGCTGCTGGTGGGTCTGGCCCTGCTGGCGGTGTCGGTACTGGTGGCGCTGATCGGCGTGGCCAACACCTTGTCCCTCAGCGTGATTGAACGCCGGCGCGAAACGGCCGTGCTGCGGGCTCTCGGCCTGACCCGCGGCCAGACCCGCTGGATGATGGCCGTGGAAGGCATGGTGATAGCGGGTGTGGCCGGGCTGTGCGGTGTGGTGATCGGCGCGGTCTACGGCTGGGCCGCCACGGCCCTGGTGGCGGGTTATTCGGACGACTTTGCGCTGGCCCTGCCGGTGGGTCGCCTGGCCTTGATCCTGGCGCTGTCGGTGGTGGCCGGGCTGGTGGCCTCGGTGCTGCCGGGCCGGCGGGCGGCCCAGACGCCGCCCGCCGCCGCGCGGGCCCCGGCGTAGGCGGGGGCCGGGCGGGGGCGGGAGGGCCCCGCCCCCGGGGGGGGG
>JAISTN010000325.1 GCA_031272565.1 Bifidobacteriaceae bacterium | reverse complement strand
GGAGGCTGGTAAGATATGCGGGACCGACCGCCGGGCACCAGGCCCGGTGGGGCGTAAGCGGAGCCAAGGCTCCCACCTGAGCACCACGGATTGATGGGGCTGGGTCTAGGCCGGTGGCCTCCGCGTGCGCCCGCGTACGCAAAGGAGTGAACCATCAGCGAGCCTCGTATCAACGACCGAATCCGCGTACCAGAAGTACGCCTTGTTGGCCCCGCCGGTGAACAGGTGGGCATCGTCAAGTTGGATGTGGCGTTGCGTTTGGCGGCGGAGGCCGACCTTGACCTGGTCGAGGTGGCCCCCGATGCGCGTCCCCCCGTAGCCAAACTGATGGACTATGGCAAGTTCAAGTACGAATCCGCCCAGAAGGCCCGCGACGCGCGGCGCAAGCAGGTGGGCACCGTGCTGAAGGAAATCCGCTTCCGGCTGAAAATCGACCCTCACGACTACGGCACCAAGAAGGGGCACGTGGAACGGTTCTTGAACCAAGGGGACAAGGTCAAGGTCATGATCATGTTCCGAGGCCGCGAACAGTCCCGGCCTGAACTGGGCTTGCGTTTGCTGCAGCGGTTGGCGGACGATGTCGCCGAGTTGAGCACGGTCGAATCGGCTCCCCGCCAGGACGGGCGCAACATGGTCATGGTGTTGGCTCCGGTCAAGAAGAAGTCAGACCTGCGCGCGGCCAGCCCGCAGCGTAAGAAGGCCCGCGACATCAGGGCGGAGGCGGCGGCCGCCGAGGCGACCGCGGTGGCAGAACCGGCCGCGGTCGAACCAGCAGTGCTGGCCGAACCGGTGGCCGCTGAGCCCGCAGCGGTTGAACCCGTGGCGGCCGAACCGGTCGCCGCGGCACCGGTGTCCCCGGAACCCGCCACCCCGGAAGCTGAGGCTGCCCCGGAAGCCGAGGCCGCTCCGGAGGCGCAGGCCCCGGCGGCCGGACCGGCTCCGGCCGAACCCGAACCAGCGGCGCTCAAGCCGGCCAAGCCGGGCCCCAAACCCGCCGCCCCGGCGGCCGGTGGCGCCAAGCCGGGCCCTAAGCCCGGCCCGGCCACATCCGCCAAGCCTGCTCCTGGCCCCGCCAAGCCGGCGCCGTCTGGCGCCAAGCCGGCCTCCGCCGCGGCATCGGCGGCCCCCAAGACCCCCACGGCTGCCAAGCCCGGCCCGGCGGCAGGTGCCGCCAAGCCGGCCAAGCCAGCCCCCAAGCCCGCCGCCCCGGCCAAACCCGGGACGGCCACCACAGAAGAATCAACGAAGGATAGCTAGGCCATGCCGAAGAACAAGACGCACTCTGGTGCGAAGAAGCGTTTCCGGGTCACCGGGACCGGCAAGATCATGCACGAACAGCCCGGTGCGCGGCACAACTTCGAATCGAAGTCGTCCCGCCGTACCCGCCGTTTGAGCGACGACAAGGTGATCGCGAAAGCCGATCGCAAGGTAGTCCGCCGGCTGCTGGGCCGCTAGGAAGGAGAAACAGACATGGCACGCGTCAAGAGGGCCGTCAACGCCCACAAGAAGCGCCGCACCGTCCTGGAGCGCGCCTCGGGTTACCGGGGCCAGCGTTCGCGGTTGTACCGCAAGGCCAAGGAGCAGGTGCAGCATTCTGGCAACTACGCCTTCCGGGACCGCAAGGCCCGCAAGGGCGATTTCCGCCGGCTGTGGATCCAGCGGATCAACGCCGCTGCCCGCGCCAACGGCATCACCTACAACCGGTTCATCCAGGGCTTGCACCTGGCTGAGATCGAGGTTGACCGTCGCATGCTGGCCGAACTGGCCGTGACCGACCCGGGCGCCTTCGCCCAGTTGGTGGCGCTGGCCAAGCAAGCCCTGCCGGAAGATGTCAACGCGCCGGCTGCCACGCCGGCGGCGGCCTGACCGTCACGCCGACTTCGCCGAACGCCTGACAATCCCAGTGCCCAAGACTGATTCAGCCACGGCCGGCGGCCCGCCGGGCCGCCGGGGCGGTCCGGATCAGCTCTTGACCAATACCCGGTCCGACCGGGTCAAACGGGTGCGGGGGTTGGCCAGGCGTTCGGCGCGTCTGGAGACCGGCCACCGGTTGGTGGAAGGCCCCCAGGCGTGTCGCGAGGCAGCCGTGGACGGGTATGTCAGCGATCTGTTTGTGACGCCCGATGCCGCCGCCCACCACCCGGAGATCGTGTCCGCTACGGGCGCGGCTGGTGGGTATGTCCATCTGGCCGCGGAGGCCTACGTGGCGGCCATTTCCGGCGATGCCCAAGGGGTGGTGGCGGTGGCCCGGGACCCGTGGGCCGGGGCCGAGTTGGCCCCGCACCTGGCGGCTCGGTCAGGGCCCCCCAGGTTGGTGGCGGTCTTCGAGGAGGTCCGCAATCCGGGCAACGCCGGGGCGGTGATCCGGGCGGCCGATGCCGCCGGGGCCGGCCTGGTGGTCTTCACGGAGGCCTCGGCCGATCCAACTTCACCGAAGGTGGTGCGCGGTTCGGCTGGGTCATACTTTCACTTGCCGGTGGTGGCGGGCGGCGGCTTGGAGCCGGTCACGGCGGCGCTGCGGCAGGCCGGCTATCAGGTCTTGGCGGCCGATGGCGCCGGCCAGGTGCCGTTGTTTGGCGCACCTGACGGGCCGGCGGACCTGACCGCCCCGACGGCCTGGGTGTTTGGCAATGAGGCCCGCGGGCTGACCGACCGGGCCCGGGCGGCGGCGGACCTGACGGTCCGCATTCCGATCTTTGGCCGGGCCGAATCACTCAACTTGGCCATGGCGGCGACCTTGTGCCTGTTTGCCAGCGCCCAAGCCCAAGCTGGCTAGCCGCCCGCTGAACGGCGCTACTCTAGGCGGGCGGCAGCCGCGGCGAGAGCGGCGCTAGTAGATGCGGTGCCAGTCGGCGCACCTTTCTGAGGTAAAGGCGTAGTCGGTCGCTGCGATGCCCACCACGGCCTGGCCTAGGGGGCCATAGTCGTTGTCGATAATGTCCTCAAAACTATCGGTGTCACCGCTGAGACGTTCCCAATAGCAACTGTCGCCGCCCTCCGACAAATAGATGCCGGGTTCAATATCGGTGCCCACCAGGTAGGTGCCGTCGCCAAAGGCTTCGTCCGTGAATGTGGCACCGTCCGTGGGGCTGGCGCCGCCGGTGGGGGTCTGCTGGTCCCGTTGGTCCAATTCGGCTTCCCACTCGGTCAGTTCTTGTTCCTTCGCCACCAAGTCTTCTTCCCAGGCGGCCAGATCGCCGCCCATGGTGGCGTAGTACTCCAGGTCAGCGATCTCGTCGTTGGCGTCCTGGAGTTGTCCCTCCAGGTCCATCGCCTTGGTTTCCGCCTCCGTCAGTTCTTCCCGGGCGGACTCCAGTTTGGCCTGGGCCTCCTCCAGGTCGCCGGCGGCCGCCGCGGCGGCCTCATCGGCGCTCTTGACGCCTCCAGAACGGGCCAGCCAGCCGCCGCCAAAACCGGCCCCGGCGCCAATCACCAAGGCGACCACGCCGGCCACGATGGCGGTGGTGTGCTTGCCCGGCGGCTTGGGGGCGGCCGGCGCCACCAGGGGTTGCCCCGGCGGCAGCACCGGCGGTTGACCGGGCGCGGGCATGGGCGAACCGGCCAAGGGCGCCCCGGTGGCTGGGTAGGGGCTGGCGGGCGGGTTCTGGTACGGGTAGGACGGCTGGGCGAACTGGCCGGGGCTAGACATGGCTCCAATGCTACTGGGTAGCCCGCCGCCGTGTGGGCCAGTGCCAGCCGCCGCTGGCCTGGCTACCAACGGTGATGGACGTGCTCTTTGACCAGGTCGTCGTAGATCGCCTTGAGGGCCGCCTGGGTGGCGGCGTCCAGCGGCGGCAGCGCGGCCGCGGCGGCATTGTCCGCCACCTGCTGTGGGTTGCGCGCCCCGGGGATGGCGGCCGTGACACCCGGCTGGTCGATGATCCAGCGCAAGGCGAGTTGCGCCGGGCTGGGGGAACCCGGAAGGCCGGCGGCGACATCGGCCACCCGCTGGGCGGCCACCAAGCCAACCTCATACGGCACGCCGCTGAAGGTTTCGCCCTGGTCAAAGGCCTGGCCAAAACGGTTGTAGGTGCGGTGGTCGCCGGCACCAAACTGCGTGTCCTTGGTGTAGCGGCCGGACAGCAGGCCGGAGGCCAGCGGGACGCGGGCCAAAATGCCCACGCCGGCCGCCTGGGCGGCGGGCAGCACCTGCTCCAGGGGTTTGCGCCGCAGCACGTTCAAGATGATTTGGACCGAGGCCACACCCGGGCGGGCGATCGCGGTCAGGGCTTCCTGGCAGGTTTCGACGGAGACGGCGTAGTGTTCGATCACGCCATCGGCCACGATGGCGTCCAAGGCGTCGAAGACCCGGTCATCGGCGAAGACTGGCGTGGGCGGGCAGTGCAGTTGGACCACGGGAATGGTGTCCAGGCCCAGGTTGCGCCGGGAGCGGTCCAGCCAGGCCCGGAAGTTGGCCTCGGTGTAGGCCTGGGGCACGTGCGGGTCCGCCCGGCGGCCCAGCTTGGTGATAACAGTGACGCCGATGGCGTCCGGGCCGCCGTTGGCCTTGAGGAAGCGGCCTATCAGTTGTTCGGAGCGGCCGTCGCCGTAGACGTCCGCGGTGTCGAAAAGGGTGACACCGCCCGCGACGGCG
>JAISTN010000256.1 GCA_031272565.1 Bifidobacteriaceae bacterium | reverse complement strand
GTCTTGATGATCTGGAACGACGGCCGGATGGTGTCGGCCGTGGTGTGGCAGGCGCCAGACACCATGCCGTCAGCCATGCCGGTGTGGACCATCAACGTGGCGAAGTAGGTGGCGGAACCGCTGATGGTGGCGCGGGCCTGCTCCAAGGTGAGGCCCTTCGACTTGCGCAGTTCGGCGAAGACCTCCGCGAAGTGTTCGATCAGGTCGCCGTGCTGCGGGTCGATCACGTTGACGCTGGTCAAGTCCA
The DNA here is from genome assembly GCA_031272565.1 of Bifidobacteriaceae bacterium. Taxonomy (GTDB): domain Bacteria; phylum Actinomycetota; class Actinomycetes; order Actinomycetales; family WQXJ01; genus JAISSX01. The sequence continues at coordinate 8,561 of JAISTN010000256.1, read as the reverse complement.
AGCCCAACTGGCGGCCCCGCGCCTGGATTTCATCCGGCTGCCCCAGAATGGTGACGCGGGCGGCCCCCAGCTTGATGACCTGATCGGCCGCCTGCAAAATCCGGTCGTCTTCGCCCTCCGGCAGCACAATGTGCTTGATGTCGGCCTTGGCCCGGCGCAACAGGGAGGCCTGCAGCGCCATCGGCGTCACCACGTGGGTGGTGTAGGCCTCCATGGCCTGCAGGAAGGCCTTGGCGTCCACGTTTTCCGCGAACACAGCAAAGGCCGCGTCGACCTTTTCTTGGGACGACAAGTCGAGTTGCCCGTGGACCTGGGCGGCGGCCGCCGCGGCCGTCAACGTGTCCATGTCGGTGGCGATGATCGGCAGGTCCGGCACCAGCGACTGGGCCAGGTCCATGACCGGCTGGTCCGGTACGTAGCCGCCGCCCAGAATCAGGCCCGTCAGGTTGGGGTAGCCGCCATGGCCGGCGGCCGAGGCCACACCCAGCAGCACGCCCACCCGGTCGCCCGGGGTGATGATGACCGAACCGGTGGTCAGGTGTTGCAGCACATGCTCCACCTCCATGGCGCCCACCGCCACGTCCAGCACCTCACGCCCCAGGGCGGCTTCGGGGCCGCCGATCAGCCGGCCGCGCACGGCCTTGACCACCGACTCCAGGATGGGGGCCAGCGCGATGCGGGAATCCGGGATGGCGGCGGACGGCACACCTAGTTGCCCGATGGCGCTCGCCACCTTGGCCAGGGTCTGGGCCGGGCAGCGGTTGGCGATGACGCCGATGACGTTCGCGTGTTGGGCCTCGATGGTGGCCCGGGCGGCCTTGGCCGCGGCCACCACCTGGTCAGCGTCGTAGTGTTGGCCCGGCAGCACCAGCAGCATGGGGGCCGCCAAGTTGGCGGCGATCTCCGCGTTCATGGCCAGTTCGGAAGAACCGGGAATGTCGGTGTAGTCGCTGCCCAGAATGACCACGGCGTCACACTGGCGGCGGAACTCCTCAAAGCGGCGGATGATCTGGCTGAGGGCGGCGTTCTTGTCGGCGTGGTAGGCCTGGTAGGTGGTGCCGATCCGGACTTCCCGGCTGGCCTCGATGGTGTCGCGAGCCTTGAGCAGGTCCAGCACGTGGTCGGAGCCGTCATCGTGGCGCAGGATAGGCCGGAACACACCGACCCGTTCGACGCTGCGTTTCAAGGTCTCGACCAGGCCAAGTGCCACAATGGACTTGATGGTGTTGGGTTCGGCGGATGTGACGTAGACAGAACGTGCCACGGTGTCCTAAGCCTTTCTGACGGTGAACGACCAGGTCTGGTGCGGAGGTGAACGCCTCACAATCCTAGTCGGGGACCGCCGGACCCCTGACCGCTGAGCAATCGAGGAGAGCGTTGCCCGTGACCGAAATGAAGCCCGTCCTGGTGGTCGACTATGGCGCCCAGTATGCCCAACTCATCGCCCGGCGGGTGCGGGAGGCCCACGTCTATTCGGAGATCGTGCCCCACACCTGGACGGCCGCCCAGCTACTGGCCAAAGACCCGGCGGCCATCATCTTGTCAGGCGGGCCGGCCTCCGTCTATGAGCCGGGCGCGCCCCGGCTGGACCCAGCGCTGCTGGAGGCCGGGGTGCCGGTGCTGGGTATCTGCTACGGCTTCCAAGCCATGGCCCACGCCATGGGCGGCCGGGTGGACGCGGGCGCCATCGGCGAATACGGCTCCACCCAGGCGGCGGTGGGCGGCCCAGGCGGCGGTACCGGTGCCGCCGATGCCGCGGGGGAGGGTTTGCTGGCCGGCTCGCCCGCCACCCAGACGGTTTGGATGTCGCACGGCGTGGCGGTGGAATCGATGCCGGCTGGGGCCCAGGTGTTGGCCACCACGCCGGGCGCGCCGGTGGCCGCCTTCCAGGACCGGGCGCGGCGGCTGTACGGGGTGCAGTGGCACCCGGAGGTGCGCCACACACCGTTGGGTCAGCGGGTGATCGAGAACTTCTTGTGGCATGAGGCGGGGCTGAAGCCGGATTGGACGGCCGGTTCGATTGTGACCGAACAGGTGGCGGCCATCCGGGCCCAGGTGGGGAGCGGCCGGGTGATCTGTGGGTTGTCCGGCGGGGTTGATTCTTCGGTGGCGGCGGCCTTGGTGCAGCGGGCCGTGGGCGACCAGTTGACCTGCGTTTTTGTGGACCACGGCCTGCTGCGGGCGGGCGAACGGGAACAGGTGGAACGAGACTTCGTGGCCGTGACCGGCGCCAAACTGGTGGTCTGGGACGCCTCGCAGGTCTTCCTGGAGGCCTTGGCAGGGGTCAGCGAGCCGGAAACCAAACGCAAGATCATTGGCCGGGAGTTCATCCGGGCTTTCGAACAGGCTGCCCGCCAGGTGGTGGCGGCGGCCGGGGCGGCCGGCGAACCGGTCCGCTTCCTGGTCCAAGGGACCCTGTACCCGGACGTGGTGGAGTCCGGCGGCGGCGAGGGCGCGGCCACCATCAAGTCCCACCACAACGTGGGTGGCCTGCCGGACGACATGCAGTTCGAACTGGTCGAACCGTTGCGCACCTTGTTCAAGGACGAGGTCCGGGCGGTCGGCTCGGAGTTGGGGTTGACGGATTCGATGGTCTGGCGCCAGCCGTTCCCCGGGCCGGGCCTGGGCATCCGGATCATTGGCGAGGTCACGGCCGAACGGCTGGACACCCTGCGCCGGGCCGATCTGATTGTGCGGCAAGAGTTGACGGCGGCCGGGCTGGACCGCGACATCTGGCAATGCCCGGTGGTGCTGTTGGCCGATGTCCGTTCGGTGGGTGTGCAGGGCGACGGCCGGACCTACGGCCACCCGATAGTGCTGCGGCCGGTGTCGTCCGAGGACGCCATGACGGCCGATTTTTCCCACCTGCCGTATGAGTTGTTGTCGAAGATCGCCGGGCGCATCACCGGCGAGGTACGCGAGGTCAACCGGGTGGTTCTGGACGTGACGTCCAAGCCGCCCGGCACCATCGAATGGGAGTGAGGCGGCGGGGGCCTGAGGCGGGGTGATTCCCGGCTGGCGGGGTGGCTCCCGGCCGCCCGCGCCGCCCCGGACAAAGGAAAACCCCGGGGGCCTGCCCTCCACAAGCACCCCGGGGTTGTGGTTGAATACACCCCTCTCTATGTCACTTTCTCAGTCCCGGCTGCGTTTTGTGGCGGCGATCAGGGCGCTGACAATCAGCGCCGCCCCGGCGCCGCCCAGCATCACGATCAAGGCCAACTGGCCATCGATCATGAAGCCCTTGGCCACGGCAATGGCCCAAAGGCCCAGGGCAATCACGATGAAGCCCCAGATGATGGCGCCCAACCGGGGCCCGGTCTTGACCGGGGCGGGCGGTGGCGGCGCTTGGGTGACCAGGTAGGGCGCTGGAGCCGGCCCGGCTGGGGCCGCCCCTGGTTGGGGTTGGTAAGGCGGGGGTACAGCCCCAGTTGAGGGCGCCCCAGCGCCCCACCCGGTCGCTGCGGGGGCCGGGCCAGGCGGCTCCGGCGCCGGTTCTTGGGTGGTGGCCGGTAGTGGCTGGGTGGCGGCCAGCGCGGCGGTGCCGATCGGCTGGTCGGAGGCGAAGGGCTCCGGCGGCAGGTTCAGCGTCTCTGTCAGGTCCGGGCCAGCCGCTGCCGGGTCACCGGCAGCCAGGTCCGCGGTGCCGTCGGCCAGTTCGGTTGTCTCTGCGGCGTTGGCCAGTCCGGCCGTGTCGGCCAGTGCTTCGGCCGTGGCCTCAGCCGGGGCGCCATCAGCGGCACCGGGCAGGTCTTCAAGCTTGTCGTTCATGTCTTGTTTCCTTCAGTTCAGCACTCAGGGCGGTCAGGTGGTGGGGATGGCCGGCACGTCCTCAAGGCGCGAATCGGCCGGTTCGGAGGTGCTAGGCAACGGGGTGGCTGAGGTGGCGACATCAGGTTCGTCCGGTTCGTCCGCTTCGTCCGGTTCGTCCGGTTCGTCCACACCTGGGACGGTTGGGATGCTGGGCGAGGTCACGGTCTGGGACCCCTGGTAGATGTCGACCCGGCCCATGGCGCAGTCGACGTTGATGATCAGTTGGGCGGCTTGGCCGTCGGTCACCGCCGGTGATTCGGCTTGGAGCCACACCGACAAGCCGTGGCCGGCATCGGCCAGGAATTCGCCGGCCCAGTCACTGACCCGGCCGGGCCGGCTAGAGGCGGACCCGTCCCAGGTCAGCCCAATGCCATCACCGCCAAACAGGCGGCTGCCACCGGCCCCGATGTGGTGCCAGTTCAACCGCCAGTCGGTGCCGCCTGAGAACTCCACTGCGCCGGCCTCGGCGGTGGCCTCAAGTTCCACCGCGGCATCCTTGGGCACCACAAGTTTGGCGTGGCCGATGCCGATCGCCAGGTCGACATAAACCGGCTCAGCTTGGGCGGACAGATCGACTTGGCTCAGGTCCAGCGTGATCGAGCCGAAGGAGGTGCCGTAGTCACTCTGGACCTCCGACACCGTGGTGGGCTTGTAGTAGAAGTCGCCAACCCTTAGCTGGTCACCGCCCATGTGGACGGCCTGGGAGGTGGCGACAATGGGCCCGGAGGCCAGCACCAGTACCACCGAGGCGGCCACGAAGCCACCGACCCGGCGTCCCGTCACGCCCAGCACTATCAGGCCAAGGCCAACCATGCACAGGGCCACGCCCACGCCGAAGGCCGTCACGAAGACGTCATCGAGCAGGCCGGTGTAGCGCTCCACCACCATGACGCTGGCCATGGCCAGCAGGAACAAACCCACCATGATGAAGGCGATCAGGCCGCCAGGGCGGCGGCGCGGCGCAGGCGGCCGCGCCGGGGCCACCGGGACCATGACCGGTTTGGTGGCGGCGAACGGGGCGGCGGCAGGGGCGGCGTAGGCCGGGCCGGCCGCGGCGGGAGGGGTGCCCGGCGTCTGGAATGGAATGGTGCCGGGGGTGGAGGCAGGGATTGGGCTTGGGGTCTCAGGAGCGTCGGTCATGGTGCTGGCTCCTTCACCCGTGAAAGGGGGCGGCCCCTGGAAGGGAACGCTGGCGTAGGCGGCGGGCGGATAAGCGGCTGGCGCTGCGCCGTAGGGCGGTGGAGTGGCGCCGTAGGGCGGCGGGGTGGCGCCGGCCGGCGCCACCCCGGCCGGGGCCGGCCCGGGCGGGGCCAGGGTGCCGCGGGGCGAAACGTCTATCACAATCAGGGCCGCCAGCACAATCAGCACGGCCCAGCCAAAGCCGAACACGCCGGTGGCGCTGAGCCACACCGGGGCACCGACCGAGCCGGCGATGACGGCCAGGATGCCGCCCACCGTGCCGGCCGACCAGCGCCCGGACAGGGCCTCTTGGGCGTGGATGCGGCCATCGGCGGCTTCCGGCAGGAACAGCCAGCCTAGGCCGTAGAGCAACAGGCCAGCCCCGCTGAAAATGGTCGCGACCACAAAGATGCCGCGCACAATCAGCGGATCCCAGCCCAGCCGGTGGGCAATGCCGGAGGCGACGCCGCCAAACCAGCGGTCTTGGGCCCGCCACAGGCTTTGCTGGCGGATCCAGTTGAAGAAACCTTGGCCGGCCGGTGGCCGGGCCGGCGCGGGGCCGGGGCCCGCGCTTGGAGGAACGCTTGAACTCATGGCATCCAGAGTGCCCCGGAAAAGGGCCGCCCGCTATGGGGGAACCACCCTGATCGCCCCCTGATTTCGCCTGGATTCGCCCCTGATTGCACCCCCGGATGGCCCTTTCGGGGTGCCGCCGGCGGCCAACAAGTGGTTCGATGAATCCATGCGTTCCGATGGTGCCTCGGCGGTAGCCGCGGCGGTGGGCCAGGTGCCCTTCGCTGCGTCCGGCGCGAGTTCGCCTATTGGTCCGGCGGCAGACACTGGCCGGCAAACGGCACCGGGCACCGGCGGGGACGCGCTGGAGCCTGACTGGCCGGCGGCCTCCAGCGCCGGCGGGCACGCCAGTGCAAGCCCCGGAGCGACATCGGGCATCAGCGCCGGTGCCGGTACGGGCCCCGGAGCGGCATCGGACGCCGGCCGCAAACCGGCCCCCGCCCCCAGGCCGCCGCTGGTGCGCCCCATCCAAGGCCGCCGGGTGGCGGGCGTGGCCGCCGGGGTGGCCACCCACCTGAACCTCAAGGTGGGCGCTGTGCGGCTGGGCTTCGTGGTCACCGCGCTGCTGGGGGCGGGCCTGGTGATGTACGCCTGGCTGTGGTTGACAGTGCCTTCCGGCCGAGTGGGAGCCAAGCCGCCGGCCTTGACCCGGCTGGCCCCCATGCTGAGGGAAGCCGACCGCCGCACACCGGCCCTCCGCCTGCTAGCGGGCCTGCTGCTGGTGGCCCTGGCCGGGCTGGTGGTGGCGGCCTGGTTGGGAGTCGACATCCCATGGCAATGGGTGGTGCCGGCGCTGGCGTTGCTGGGCGGCGTGGCCCTGGCCTGGAGCCAACTGGAACAGGCCGATGCCGCCCAAGGGCGCTCGCGCGGCGTCTCCCGCCTGCGCCTGGTGGGGGCCCTGGCCTTGGTGGTGCTGGGCATCGCGCTGCTGGTGACCCAGGGCCGCGACCCAGGTTCGGTGATCTGGGCGGTGGGCGCCGGCCTGGCCGTCCTGGCGGGGGTCGGTTTGGTACTGGCGCCGTGGTGGCTGCGGCTGATCCGGGCGTTGGGCGATGAACGGGCGGCCCGGGCGCGTGAGTCCGAACGGGCCGACATTGCCGCCCACCTGCATGATTCGGTGCTGCAAACCCTGGCGGTGTTGCGGGCCCGGGCGGAAGATCCGGAAGCGGTTCGCCGTCTGGCCCGGGCCCAAGAACGCGAGTTGCGTGAATGGCTGTACCAGGACCGGGCTCAGCCGGGCACGTCGCTGGCGGCCCGGCTGCGGGCGGTGGCCGGTGAGGCGGAAGATGCCACCGGTGTCGAGGTGGGCGTGGTGCTGGTGGGCGATTGCCAACCGACCGCCTCACTGGAGGCCCTGGCCGGCGCGACGCGGGAGGCTCTGTTGAACGCCTGCCGCCACGGCGCCGCGCCGGTCTCGCTCTACGCCGAGGTGGCCGGGGGCATGGTGTCCGTCTTTGTGCGGGACCGCGGCCCAGGCTTTGTCCTGGATGAGGTGGCGGCAGACCGCCTGGGGGTGCGCGAATCAATTCTGGGCCGGGTGCGCCGCCATGGCGGCACGGCCGAGGTCATCAGTTCGGCCGAACGGGGCACCGAAGTCCGGCTGACCATGCCCGCCGGTGCGCGGGTGGAAGGAGAGGTGCCCGATGGCGCTGTCAAGTAACGACCGGGCCGGCGGCAAGGCTCCGCTGCGGACCGTCTTGGTGGACGATCATTCCTTGTTCCGGGCCGGGTCGAAGGCCGAGCTGAGTGCGGATCTGGACATTGTGGGCGAGGCCGGATCGGTGGAAGGCGCGGTGGCGGTGATCCACGAGACCCTGCCGGACGTGGTGCTGCTGGATGTCCACCTGCCGGGCGGCACCGGCGGCGGCGGCGCGGAAGTGCTGCGGGCCTGCTCCGGTCTGCTGGATCAGGTGCGCTTCTTGGCCCTGTCCGTGTCCGACGCGGCAGAGGACGTGGTAGCCGTCATCCGGGCCGGCGCCCGCGGCTATGTCACCAAGTCGATCACGGCCCACGAACTGGTTGGTGCGGTGCGCCGGGTGGCCGATGGCGACGCGGTCTTTTCGCCCCGATTGGCCGGCTTTGTGCTGGACGCCTTTGGGGCGGGGGTGGCCGATGTCGCGTTGGCCGACGACGAACTGGACCGGCTGACGGCCCGGGAACAAGAGGTCATGCGGCTGATCGCCCGCGGCTACACCTACCGCGAGGTGGCGTCCGAGTTGTTCATCTCCATCAAGACGGTGGAAACCCACGTCAGCGCGGTGCTGCGCAAGTTGCAACTGTCCTCCAGGGCCGAGTTGACCCGCTGGGCGGCCCAACGCCGCCTGGTCTGACCCCGCCCCGCTGGCATCAGGGTCAAACAGGACTTGATCCGGGGTCTCACTGGCTCCCAACCCCGCTCCAACCCCAATGCGGAGAGACTTGCGGTAGTCCACCAGGCGCCCTCAGGCATCCCGGAGAGACTTTCGGTAGTCCAGAGCCCGCCATCGGCCACCGCGGAGAGACTTGCGGTAGTTTCTGGCCCTGTTTCAGCGGTCCGGAGAGACTTGCTGCGGTTTTCGGCGCTGAAAACTACAGCAAGTCTCTCCGCATCGCTTCGGGAGGGCTCAGAACAACAGCAAGTCTCTCCGCATCGCTTCGGGAGGGCTCAGAACAACGGAAAGTCTCTCCGCACCGGCTCCAACTGGCCCTGCAACTACAGCAAGTCTCTCCACTTGGTGGCCACAGACGGGTCCGGGCGGCCTGGGCCCGGTGGCGTTCGGTGGAGGCGGATAGTGGGCGGGGCCTTTACAACTAGTCTTGGCGGCGTGCCACGTAACGTTTGGGTGTTGTCCGGGATTTCACTCTCGGTCGCCATCGGCTTTGGCGTGGTAGCGCCAGTGTTGCCCATGTTCGCGGCCTCGTTTGGCGTCAACGAACTGGCCGCCGGGGCGGTCATCAGCGCTTTCGCCTTGATGCGGCTGGTCTTCGCGCCGGCGGTGGGCTGGTTGGACGACCGCCTG
>JAISTN010000121.1 GCA_031272565.1 Bifidobacteriaceae bacterium | reverse complement strand
GTGTGCTCTTCCGATCTGCTCCTATGCCGAAGGGGCGGCCTTGGCGGCGGCTTTGGCCTGCTCGAATTCCTCAACTACCCCTGCGGTCGGGGCCGGGCTGGCCAAGGACACGATCACCGCCACCAGCAGGTTTAGACAGAAGCCCGGCACAATCTCATACAAATGCCCCGACAACACCTCGATATTGCCCCACACCAGTACCGTCACCGCGCCCGTCACCAAACCAGCCAGGGCACCCCACCGGGTCAGGCGCTTCCAATACAGCGACAGAATGATGATGGGGCCAAACGAGGCGCCAAACCCGGCCCAGGCAAACGCCACCATTTTCAGAATCGTCTTCGAGGCCGCCAGTGACAACACCGCCGCCACCGCCGCCACACCCAGCACCGCCAGGCGGCCAAACACCACCTCGCGTTTGGCGGACAGCGTCCGCCCGGTCAGCTTGAACAGGTCCACCACCAGAGCCGAAGAACTGACCACCAACTGGGACGACATGGTCGACATGATGGCCGCCAGCACGGCCGCCAGGACAAAACCGGCCAGCAGCGGGTGGAACAGGTCCTGCGCCAAGGCCAAGAAGACAGTTTCTTCATTGGCCAGCACGTCCGGGGCAAAGTAGGCCACGCCCATCACGCCGGCCGCCACCGCCCCGGCCGCTGACAGCACCATCCAGCCGATGCCGATCCGCCGGCCCAGCTTGGCCTCGCGGGGCGAGCGCAAGGCCATGAACCGCACAATGATGTGCGGCTGGCCAAAGTAGCCCAGCCCCCAAGCCACAGCCGAGATCACGCCCAGCACGGTCGCCCCCCCAAACAGCGAGAGGTGGTGCGCCCCATGGGTGGCATCGAAGGCCGCCAGGGCGTCGCCGATGGCGCCCGGCCCGCCCAGTTTTACAATCACAATCACCGGCACCGCCACCAAAGCCGCCATCATCAACAGGCCTTGGGCCACATCGGTCCAGGTGGCAGCCAAGAAGCCGCCAAACAACGTATATAACAGGGTGATGCCGCCCACCAGCACCACGCCCCACACCGGGTTGATGCCGAAGGTCGATTCGAAGAAGGTGCCACCGGCCGTCATGCCGGAAGACACGTAGAACGTGAAATAGACCAGCACAATGATGCCGCTGGCAATCCGCAGGGCGTTGGAGCCGTCCCGCAGCCGGTTGCCCAGGAAGGACGGAATGGTGATGGCGTTGCCGGCCACCTCGGTGTAGGAACGCAACCGGGGGGCGGTGAAGCGCCAGTTCAGCCACGCACCCACAGTCAGCCCGATGGCGATCCAAGCCTCAACCAGGCCGGTGGCATACAACGCCCCGGGCAGGCCCATCAGCAGCCAGCCGGACATGTCGGCCGCCCCGGCGGACAGGGCCGCCACCCCCGGTGGCAGGCGCCGGCCGCCCAACATGTAATCGCCCAAGTCGCCGGTACTGCGATAAGCCCGGTAGCCGATGAACAGCATCATGGCGAAGTAGATGACAATGGCGGTGGCGGTCCAAGCCGCGTGATTGGTCAGCACTGAGAAAATCCTTGCGCAGGTTGGGGGTCCCGGTGGGTCCGGCCCGTCTACCTTAGCCGGGATCCACCGGGCCCACCCCAGGCCGAGGAGGGGCGTTCACTCTGGGCGAACCCGCAGGGTGGATCCGGGCTCAAGCCCTGATCCACCGATTATCGGCGTGGTGAGCAGCGCCAGGTGGGTGTGGTGGCAAGATGGCGACGCGATGGCAGGCTGGAGGCCTGCTGAGCGTCGCCAACGCCGCCAGCGGGCCCAGATGGGGCTGCTCAGTAGCTGAGAATCGGTGGATCCGGGCTCAGACCGCCTGCTCCGCCCGCGACCCCGACCAGTCGGTGTGGAACACTCCCGGGCGGTCCGTCCGTTGATAAGTATGCGCGCCAAAGAAGTCCCGCTGCGCCTGGATCAACGCGGCCGGCAGGCGCGGCGCCCGGATCGCGTCATAGTAGGCCAGGGAGGAAGCGAAAGCCGGCACCGGCACCCCCGCCTGGGCGGCCCAACTGACCACCGCCCGCCAAGCCGGCACGGCGCCCGTGACCTCCTTGAAGAAATACGGATCGGCCAGCAGCAACGGCAACTCCGGGTTACGTTCATAGGCTTCGGTGATGCGGTTCAAGAAGCGGGCCCGGATGATGCAGCCGCCGCGCCAAATCCGGGCCAACGCCCCCCGGTCAACCGTCCAGCCATATTCCGCCGAGGCCGCCGCCACCTGCTCCAACCCCTGCGAATAGGCCACAATCTTCGAGGCATACAGGGCCTGGCGGACCTGTTCGATAAAGTCCCGCCGGTGGTGTTCGCCCGCCAACGGCGGCTGGTTGGTGTGCCCCGGCAGCGCCGCGCCGGCCTGCCTTTGCGCCACCCCGCCAGACAGGCTGCGGGCAAAGGTGGCCTCCGCAATGCCGGTCACCGGCACACCCAGGTCCAGGGCGCTTTGGACCGTCCAGCGGCCCGTGCCCTTCTGGCCCGCCTGATCCAGCACAATGTCGACAAAAGCCTGCCCGGTGGCCGGGTCGGTGTGCCGCAGCACCTCCGCCGTGATCTCAATCAGATAGGATTCCAACACGCCCTGGTTCCAATCGGCAAAGACCTCCGCCAGTTCGGCCGCGCCGGCCCCCAAGCCCTGGCGCAGCAGGTCGTAAGCCTCAGAAATTAACTGCATGTCCGCATACTCGATGCCGTTGTGGACCATCTTGACAAAGTGACCCGCGCCATCGGGCCCAATGTGAGTGCAGCAAGGCGTCCCGTCCACCTGGGCCGCGATCGTTTCCAGCATGGGCCCCAGCAGTTGATAGGCCTCGGCCGAACCGCCCGGCATGATGGACGGCCCCTCCAGCGCGCCCTCCTCACCCCCAGACACGCCCGTGCCTACAAACCGTAAGCCCAGGGCGGTCAGTTCACGCTCACGGCGGCGGGTATCCGGGAAGTGGGCGTTGCCGGCATCGACAATGATGTCGCCCGGGGCCAGCAGCGGGACCAACTCGGCGATCACGTCATCCGTCGCCTGGCCCGCCTTGACCATCACAATCACCACCCGGGGATGGTCAATCTCCGCCACAAACTCCGCCATGGTGCGGCCGGCCAAGAAGTGGCCCTCATGGCCAAACTGGTCCAACAGAGCCCGGGTCTTGTCCCAACTGCGGTTGTGGAGAGCCACGGTGTAGCCGTGCCGAGCCAGGTTGCGCGCCAGGTTCCGCCCCATGACGGCCAAGCCCGTGACGCCAACCTGGGCCAGCGGAGTCGGATGGACATAGGCAGCGTCCGCCATGGCGGTTCCTCCTTGCAGCGACGTTGGCGGCGGCCGGTTGGCCAACCACCAACCCTCAAGGTTAGCGGGCCTACGCCCCCGCTTACTCCGCGCGGTACGAGTGATTCGAGTACTTCACCACCGGGTCGTAGCCATCCACACTCAAGGTCACCTTGACCACAATGTCGCTCCAGGTGTCATTCGTGACCGTCAAGGCACCCCACGGGCTGGCCGGCACCGCCTTGCCATTGGCAAACCAAGTGGCCGTGACATCGACATCGCCGGGCGACCACGAGGTCGTGTAAGACAACTCGGTGCCGGTGGTGAAGGTGGCCGCGATGACCGGCTGCTCCAAGTACGGCCCCGCGTCAATGATGACGTGGTTGGTGTACTTCACCAGCGGACCCTGGTTCCCTGACCAGCCCGTCACTTTGCAGACAATGTCCGCTCCCCGGTCAAAGACATTCACCACGTAGGTGGGTCCCTGAGCCCAACTCATGTACTTGCCATCGGCGTACCACTGGTAATAGAGGATGGCATCGGCTGGGGTGGTGGTAGCCGAGACCGTCAAAGTCCCCCCAGGCTTGGCGCTACCACTCAAGGTGGCCCCGGTGAGGCTCAGAATCTGGGGCACTATGACGTGGTTGGAGTACTTCACCACCTCACCCATCGCGCTGGTAACCCAGACTTTGGCGACCAAGTCCTGGCCGGCATCGGCCGCCGTGATGGTGTAGCTCTGCTCCCAACCGCGGGCCGTCACCGCCTTGGTGCCCCGGAACCACTGGTATTCGATCTCGACCTGCATTGGCACCGAGTCGTAGACCAGCGCCCGGACGGTCTGGCCAACGAAGATCTGGCCGTAGATCTCCACCCGGGCGACGGCTGTCTTGGTGGGCGCTTTGATGACCAAGTTGCGCGTGCCGGCCTGAATCTTGGCGGCGGGGACAAGCTGGCCGTTGTACAGGAACGGGACGGCGGCCGCATAGTCCGCCGAGCCGAAAAGCATGACCGAGTAGCAGCCCTCAGTGTATTCACCCACCGTGAAAGTGCCCGCGGCGGTGAGCGGCACATAGCCGCGGTCGGTCGAAGGGTCGGTGTGGGTGGAGTCCTCGCACGGCGTGTCCCCGTAAGACAGGTACAGGTTGGCTACGGAGCCGCCGTCACTGGCCTGCACCGTGCCGCCAATGCCAGGCAGTTCACTGATGGGATCGGCTGCCGCCACACCGCCCGCGGTGACAGCCAGGGCCAGGGCCAACACGGCTGAACTGGCGATACGGGAAAGCAACGTTGCATTCTTCATTTCGGTTCCTTAGGGGCTAGAAGGCCGGATTGGGGGAAACAAAACAAGCTTCCCACCGCCAAGCCCCGGCCGCAAGGGTCATCAAGGCCCGTTCATGGCAGAATCAAACCCATGCTAAAGGCAGCGTTGTTCGACCAATTCCGCCTCACCTGTGGGGAACGGCGGTTGGGGGTGTACGGGGTCCATGTCTACCAGGAGGGCCAGGGCGACATCGAGCACCGGTTCCGGGCCGATGACCGGGTGCACATTTGGTCCGCCTCCAAGACGTTCACCGCGGTGGCCATAGGCCGGTGCGTTGATGAGGGCCGCTTCGCCCTGACCGACACCGTGCTGAACCTGCTGCCCCAGTATCAGGCGGTAGCCTCCCCTGGGTCCGAGGCCATCACCGTGCGGGACCTGCTCCACATGGCCGGCGGCAAAGACTATGCCTTCTTCCAGGAAGAAGACCCGGACGTGGTCGACTCCACCGACTGGGCCGAACTGTTCTTCCGCGGCCAGGTCACCTCCACGCCGGGAACCAAGTTCTTCTATGCCAACGCCTGCACCTACATGCTGAGCCGCGTGGTGGAACAAGTCAGCGGCATGACGCTGCGGGCCTATCTGATGCCGCGCCTATTCGGTCCGCTGCACATTCTGAACCCGTGGTGGAACACCGACCCCCAAGGCCATACGCTGGGTGCCTACGGTTTGCAGCTCACCACTGCCGAACTGGCCAAGCTGGGGCAACTCCTGCTGCAAGAGGGCGTTTGGGGTGACAGTGAAGTGGTTTCAGCCGGTTACGTCAAGGCGATGCACACCGACGTTG
>JAISTN010000082.1 GCA_031272565.1 Bifidobacteriaceae bacterium | reverse complement strand
CACCAGCAGTAGGGCCAGCAGCGCGGCCACGCCATGGGCGGACTTGCCGCCCAGGCCCAACGACTCCATGGGTGGGGTCAGGGCGTGGGCTAGGGCCGATTCGGCCACTGCCCCCAGCGAGGTCGAGGCTACCGTCACCCCCAACTGGAGGGTCGCCAACATGGACGGCATGTGTTCTAGGGCGTACAGCACCAGTTTGGCCGGCCGTGAGCCGGCCTCGACCCGCGGTTCGATCTGGGAGCGGCGCACCGACATGATGGCAAACTCGGTGCCCACAAAGAAGGCGTTGGCGGCCAGCAGGGCCAGGGCGATCACAAAGGCCATCAGTGTTCGCCTCCCGCCGGGGTGTAGGAAGGCGGCGGCGGCCAGACCCGCAGGCCCACTACCCGCCGCCCCGCCATCGTTTCGACCCGCAGGGTGGCGCCATCGACATCGACCTGGTCACCCAACTGGGGGATGGCGCCCAGCCGGGCCATCACCAGGCCGCCCAGCGTCTCATAGGCCGGGTCTTCAGGCAGCACAATGCCTGTCAGGGCCTCCAGTTCGTCCGGCCGGATCTGGCCGGGCACCCGCCAGGAGCCGTCGGTCATGCGGCGCGAGGCCGCCCGGGTCGGGTCGTGCTCATCCGACACGTCCCCCACGATCTCCTCCACCACGTCCTCCAGCGTGATGACGCCGCTGGTGCCGCCGTATTCGTCCTCCACCACGGCCATTTGGGCCCCGGCGTCACGCAACTGGACCAGCACTGGGCCCAGCAGAGCGGTCTCCGGGACCCGCTCCACCGGCGTCATCAGGGCCGTCACCGACACCCGGGCCCGCCGGGCGTGCGGCACCGCTACGGCCTTGCGCAGGGCCACCACGCCGACGATGTCGTCCTTGGACCCGTCCGTCACCAGCAACCGCGAGTGGCCGGACTGGCGGACGGCCGCGATGACATCTTCGGCCGTGGCGTCGCGCGGCACCACCACCAACTGGGTGCGGTCCGTCATGGCGTCCACGGCCCGCAGTTCCGGCAGGGTCAAGGTCCGGGTCAGGCGGTCCGCCAGGTCCTCGTCCAGGGTGCCCTCGGCTGCGGAGCGGCGGACCTCAGATTCGAGTTCTTCGGCCGAGCGAGCCGAACTGACCTCTTCGACCGGCGTGATGTGGATAAGCTTTAGCAGGCCGGTCGACGAGTTGTGCAGCAGCCAGATGACCGGCCGCATGACGGCGGTGAAGGCCAGCAGGAAGGGCGCCACCAGCGAACCGGCCTTGAGGGGCCCGGCCAGGGCCAGGTTCTTGGGGATCAGTTCGCCCAGCAGCATTGACATGACGTTGACAAAGACCACCGCCACGGTGGCCGCCAGGGCGGTGGCGGCGGCTTGGCTGAACCAGCCCGCATCGGTGAACAGGTCTGACAGCAAGCGGTGCATGGCCGGCTGGGTGGTGTAACCCAGCAGGATAGTGGTCAGGGTCACACCCACCTGGGAGGCGGACAGGTACAGGGAGGTCGATTTGAGGGCTCGCCGCAGCGGCCCCAGCTTTTCCGGGTGCGGAGCCGCCTGGATGGTGGCCGAATCGACCGTGACCAGGGCAAACTCCGCGACCACGAAAATGGCTGTGCCGGCGGTCAGGATAAACCCCAGACCGATGAGCAATAGCTGCGTCAGCATGATTCCATCAAGAGTAGTCGGCGTGCCAGACTTGAACCATGAGCGCGCCTCTGATTCTGGTCGTGGAAGACGAACCGACCATCGCCGCTGCCATCGCCCGGCGCCTGAACGCGGAGGGCTACCAGGCCTTCCAGGTGGGGGATGGATTGGAGGCCGTGGCCAAGGCGGCCGAGCTGCAACCGGACCTGATTGTGCTGGATGTCATGCTGCCCGGCATCGACGGCCTGGAGGTCTGCCGCCGGGTCCAGGCCGAAACGCCCCTACCCGTCCTGATGCTGACGGCCCGGGATGATGAAACCGACAAGTTGATCGGTTTGGGTGTGGGGGCGGATGACTACATGACCAAGCCGTTCTCGATGCGTGAGCTGGTGGCCCGCATCAAGGCTTTGCTGCGGCGGGTGGACCGGGCGGCCCAGTTGCGGGCGGCGATGGCCGATGACGCGGTGGTGACCGCGGGTGATTTGACCATCGACAAGGCGGCCCGCCGGGTGCACCGGGCCGGCCGCGAAGTGCATCTCACACCCACCGAGTTCGATCTGCTGGCCTTCATGGCCGACAATCCGCGCACGGTGCTGACCCGCGAAAAGCTGCTGGAGCACGTCTGGGATTGGGTGGACGCCAGCGGCACGCGGACGGTGGACAGCCACATCAAGGCGGTGCGCCGCAAGCTGGGGCCGGACCTGATCCGCACGGTCCATGGAGTCGGGTACGCCTTTGAGCCGGCCGAATAAGCCCGCCCCGCCGCCGGACGGCCAAGGCCTGGACGGCCCGGGCCTGGATGGCCAGGCCCAAGCCGCCGCGGCCAAGGACGCGCCAACCAAGTCCGGCACGTCCCTGGCCGGCCAGGTGGCGCGCGGGTTCTCCCGCCCGCTGGACCTGCTCGGTTCGATCAAGATGAAGATTGGCGTCCTGGTGACGGCGGCGGTGGTGGCCACGGCCGGCATGACTTGGATTGGCCTGCGTAACGAGATGGGGCCCAGCCGTACCCTGCCGTTGGCGGTTCTGGCCGGCTTGATCGTGACTCAGATGATGGCCCACGGCATGACCAGTCCGCTTAGGGAAATGACCGAGGCGGCCCAGGCCATGGCCAAGGGTGACTATTCGCAGCGGGTCACCATCACCTCGCGCGATGAGGTGGGCGAACTGGCCCGGGCGTTCACCACCATGGCGGAGGACCTGGCCCAGGCCGACACGTTGCGGCGGGAAATGATCGCCAACGTGTCGCACGAGTTGCGCACCCCGGTGGCGGCCCTCCAAGCGGAACTGGAAAACATGGTCGATGGCGTGACGGCGCCCGATGCCGCCACCTTGGAAGTCTTGTTGACGCAGACCCGTCGTCTGGGCCGGTTGGTGACGGACATGCTGGACCTGTCGCGTTTGGACGCCGATGTCGTCACCTTGGCCATCGAAGAGGTTGACGCCCAAGAGTTCATTGATGAGGCGGTGGCGGGCGCCAAACTGGTGGCCTCTTCGGCCGGTAAGCGGGTCCTGTTTGTGACCGATGTGTTGCCGGCCGGGCTACGTCTGAACATCGACGTGGAGCGGATGCACCAGGTGATGGCTAATCTGCTGTCAAACGCGATCCGGCACACGCCGGACCATTCGGTTATCACGATCCGCACTCAAACCCAGGGCCGTTGGGTCCAACTAGATGTCTGTGATCAGGGGCCGGGCATCCCACCGGAGGAACGCCAGCGGGTCTTCGAGCGCTTCGCGCGCGGCAAGACGGCCCAGGCGCCGGGCGCCCAGTCCAGCGGCGGCACCGGCCTGGGCCTGGCGATTGCCCGCTGGGCGGTGCGGCTGCACGCCGGGTCGATCGAGGTGGCGGATGCGGACGCGGGCTGTGTCATGCGAGTCCGCCTGCCGCGTTCGGTCAAGAACAAAGACAAAGACAAGGATGCCAAGGCGCCCTGAGCCCTGATGGGGCTGCTCAGTAGCTGAGAATCGGTTGAGGGTGCCGCCGGGGTTGGCCGCCCAACCCCTCTGGGCGGCACTACAGCCGGAAGGCCCAGGAGGCCTCCATGGCCTCTTCTTCAAGGTCGAATTCCCGCATGATGCGCCGCATGACGGTTTCGTTGAGGCGCCCGCCGTTGCGTTCCGCCACCACCACCTCGCGTTGGGCCCGCACCATCTGGGTGCGCAACTCGGCGATGTGCGTGGTCAGCTTGGCGGCGGCTTGGCGCAGTTCCTCGCGTGAGGCCGGCGTGGGTTGACCGTCACCCTGGGCCGCGGCCCCCAAGACCTCGCGGGCCTCAGCGATGGCGGCCGGCGGGGCGGGCCCCCGGGCCACCTCCAGCAGGTCGCCGTCCGCCAGGGCCGCCTCCGGGTGCATCAGGGTGGCGGCGGCGGTTTCACGGGCCAGCAGGCCTTGGGTGGCCCAACTGGCGATCCGTTCGGCCTCGGCCTTGCCCATGATGGGCGTCCAGGCCTCGACCTGGCCGCGCACCACCTGGGAGGCCGCCCGGGTGGCCAGCAGCCGGACGCGGGCCTCGGAGGCGTCGTCTTCTTCCTTTTCGTCATCGGAGGTGATCTTGAGGGCCCGGATGATGGATGGCAGTGTCAGGCCTTGGATCAGCAGGGTACCGATGGCGACCGTATAGGCCGCCATCTGGACGGTGGCCCGTTCCGCGAAGGGTTGGCCGTCCACCCGCACCGGGATGGCGGCGGCCGCGGCCAGGGTGACCACGCCGCGCATGCCGGCCCAGGAGGTGACCAGCAGTTCGCGGGCGGACAGGGGCGTGTAGGGCGCGGACCGGCTGGTGGAGCGGCGCCACCAGCGGGCGCGGACCAGCAGTTCGGTGCTGTAGATGTAGACCGGCCGCACCGCCAGGGTCACCGCCAGCACCAGGAACGACAGGACGATGGCTTCGCTCAGTTCTTGGTCGGAGGCGTCCACCTCGGCGATCACCCAGCGCAGTTGCAGGCCGATCAGCGCGAAGGTGAAGGATTCCAGCAACAGGTCGATCGATGCCCAGATTGGTTCCTCGTGCAGGCGGGTGGCCACGGTGGTGCGGGGTTGGGACTGGCCAATGAAGAAGCCGGCTGCCACCACGGCCAGCACGCCGGAGCCGTGGTATTCCTCGGCGATCCAGTAGGCCACGAACGGCAGCATGATGCCGATCACCGTGTCGACGGCCGGGTCGCGCAGGCCGGCCCGGGCGATCTGCGCCAGGTAGGCCAGGGCCAGGCCCACCGAGACGCCCACCAGCAAGGCCAGGGCAAAGACCACGGCGCCCTGCCCAATCGAGGCGCCGGCGGTATAGACGGCGGCCAGCGACAACCGGTAGAGCGTCAACGAGGTGCAGTCGTTGATCAGCGATTCGCCGCCCAGCCGGGTCATGACGCGCCGGGGCAGGCCCAGCCGGCGGCCCACGGCGGCGGCGGCCACCGCATCGGGTGGGGCGACGATGGCGCCCAGCAGGATGGCGGCCGGCGCGGACAGCAGCGGGTCGAACAGCCAGGCGGCGAAGCCGACGGCGGCGGTGGTCACCACCACCAGGCCCACGCCCAGCCGGACAATCGGCTGCAGGGCGGCCCGGAAGTCCTGGTAGGAACTGGTCAGGGCGGCCGAATAGAGCAGCGGCGGCAGGATGATGCCAAGGATCAGTTCAGAGGAGACCTCAACTTGGACCAGGCCGGGCAGGAACGAGGCCGCCAGGGCGAAGGTCAACACCACCAGCGGCGGGTTGAGGTGCGCCTTGCGGGCAAAGGCGGCCACCAGCACGGCGGCGAGCAGCACCGTGACGACGGTGAACTCGTTCATGCCGGTTGGCCCCCCTCCTACACGGGCTTACTGATCTGGGCTAGCGGCCGGTTCTTCTTGGTCCGCGGTGTCGGCGTCGCTGGGCTCCTCCGAGTCGGCTGGCGTCTCGGTCCCGTCTGCGTCCTCGGTGGCCTCGGGTTCTTCCGTGGCGGTCTCTTCCTCGGCCGCGTCGGCGTCCTCCGTCGCATCTTCGGTGGCTTCTGCGCTGGCGCTTTCTTCCGGCACCTCCATGACCGGCCGCTTGACCACGGCGATGATGTCCATCACCACGGCCTCGCCGGCGTAGGCGCCGGCTTTGGCCGGCGCCTCGACCACCACCCGCGAACCAACGGTGACACCGATCAGGCCGGTGTAGACGTTGACCGTGCCGTCATAGTAGGGGTTGGAGGAGACGGTGGCGGTGGCGGGGCCCCAACCGTCCACCCAGGACGAGCCGCCGTCATCACCGTTCCAGTCGATGGCGGCGTAGTGGTACAAGATCAGGTCGCCATCGGCAATCGGCGCACCGCTGCCGGTGGCGATCACCGTGGTGGTGATCTTCTCCGGCGGTTCGGAGCCGCCGGGCACCGTGATGGTGGCCGGGCCGCCCAGGGCGCCCTCCACCTGGGCGGTGGTCTTGGTGCCGGTGGGGACGGCATCGGCCTGGGCCTGGATGTCGGACGGGTACTGCTCGTAGATGTCGAAGACCAGCACGATGGTGTCGCCGGCCTCGGCGCCAATCGCCGTGTTGATGGCGCTGGCGGTGGGCGGCACCACGGCCACGATGCGTGAACCGATGGTCTGGCCAATCAGGATCTGGCCCAGGATGGGATATGAGGCGTCGGACCGGATGGGCAACACCTCGGGGCTCGAATAGTAGGTCGAATAGACCGGCTCCAGGAAGCCCCACTTGTAGGCGATCATGTCTGCCGCCACCATGTAGTTCTCTTTGACCACGGTACCGTCGCCTTCGCTGGGTAGCGCCGTGGTGACCTGCAGCGTGCTGGGCGGGTCGATGTAGGCGGACACTTCTTCGGTTTCGGAGGCACTCGGATCGGCCGTGTCGGATGCTGCCTCGTCAGTCGCTTCCGTACCGTCGGTGGTCTCGTCCGTGGCCGCCTCGGTCTCGGTTTCCGTTGGAGTTGGGGTGGGGGATTCGAAGCCGGGCTTAAGGGGGAAGGTGATCTCCGGGGTGCTGGCAAAGGTGCCGGTCACGCCGGGCAGCTCGGCGGCCTCCACCGTGGCCGTCGCCTTGTCGCCCAGGGGCGAGGGCGTGGTAGTCGCCTCGTCATCACTGCTGCCGCTGCAGCCGGCCAAGGCCAGCGCCAGGCAGGCACCCAGCGCCCCAACCACCGTCAATTTTGAACGCACATCTACTCCAAACCGATCGTCATTGCCCGCGCCAAAAAAAGCCGGGCCCCCGGCATTCTACTGTACGGGGGCCCGGCGTGCAGATTCGCCGGCCAGGATTCCTGCCCGGCGGTCCGGTCAGGCGGCAGTTCTAGAACGCCGCGATGACGGAACCGTCAGACCAGGTGTCCTGGATGAACTGCTTCACCTCAGGGGTGTGCAGCAGTTCGTTCAGCTTGACGATGGCCGGGTCGTCCTTGTTCTCGGTGCGCGAAACCAAGAAGTTGGCGTACGGGTTGTTCTCGCCCGATTCGAGCACCAGCGCATCGTTGGCCGGGCTGAGGCCCGCGTCGATGGCGTAGTTGCCGTTGATGACGGCGTAGTCGAAGTCCTGCAGGTTGACGGCCAGCAGCTTCGGCTCCACCTGGGTCAACTGGATGTTGTGCGGGTTGTCCGCCAGGTCGTCGATGGTCGGGTCGTCGACATCGGCCAAGGTGAAGAAGCCGGCGCTGGCCAGCAGCTTCAGGCCGCGGGCCTGGTTCGCCGGGTCGTTCGAAACGCCGATGACCGCGCCATCGGGAATCTCGTCGATCGAGGTTTGCTTGCCGCCGTAGACGCCCAGCGGTTCGATGTGCACGCCCGGGAAGGCCGCGAAGTCGTAGCCGAACTCTTCGACCTGGGAATCCAGGTACGGCTGGTGCTGGAAGTAGTTGGCGTCCAGGTCGCCGGCGGCCAGGGCCGAGTTGGGCAGGATGTAATCCTGGTACTCGATGATGTCGAGGTTCAGGCCGGCCTCGGCCGCCAGGTTGTCCTGGATGAACTGCAGGATGTCGCCCTGCGGTACGGGGGACACGCCCACCTTGAGGGTGACCACTTCGGCTGCCGGGGTGGTTTCCTCCGGTGCTTCGGTGGTTTCTTCCGGCGCCTCGGTGGTGGCCGTGTCGGTGGTTTGGGCGCCTGTGGTTGACGCGCCGCCGCCCGTCTCCTCAGTGGTGTTGTCGCCTCCGCCGCAACCGGCCA
>JAISTN010000328.1 GCA_031272565.1 Bifidobacteriaceae bacterium | reverse complement strand
ACCTACCCGGCCGAGCCAGCCGGGGCCGCCGGGGCTGCCACGGCCGCCAGCGGCGACCAGCCGGTCACCTTGGCCAGCCAAGGCAGCCAGGCCACCCAAGCCATCCAGCCCCAAGCCGACCCGGCCGCCGTCGACGCGGTCCAGTTCACCAAGCACCCGGTGGAGGATTCGGTCTACGCCAAGTCCGCCACCCTGCGCCTGTCGGTCCAGGCCGATTCGACCGACGGTTCGGCACTGACCTACCAGTGGAAATGGTCCGCCAACCAGGACAAGTCCGGTGCCACCAAGGTGACCGGCCTGGACGGCTCGGACGCGCGCGCGGTGCTGACCGCCACGGCCCCGGCCACACCCGGCACCTACTACTACTGGGTCGAGATCACAGCCGGCACGGCCACCGTGACCAGCAACCTGGCCACCGTGGTGGTGGTTGACCGGACGCTGGAGACCCAACTGATGAACGGCGATTTCCAGCGCTTTGGCGGCTTGTTGGACAACCCCTGGCAGCCTGGCGCCTGGGGCCAGGTGCCGGTGGGGGTGCAGAGCCGGTGGGGCACGCTGTCACCCACCAGCGACCCGGCCCTGACCGAGCCTTACATCAGCCTGGGTGAATACCTGCCGTACTGGAACACCACGCACTGGTCTAGCACCTGGGTCCGCAAGATGATCGAGATGCAGAACCCCACCATCTATGCCACCAACGTGGCGGGCAGCGGCCTGGACGCCACGGGCCACGCCAACGAGAACCGCCCGGCCAGCGAAAAGGACACCACCAACCCCCTGCCGCTGATCGCCGAACTGTCCGGTGAGGCCCGCTCTTCGATCTATCAGGACATCGCCACCGTGCCGGGCAAGGTCTACGAATGGTCGCTCGACCACGCCTCCGAATATGCCCAGGGTGTGATGGACTACCCCGATTCGCTGGCCGTCATCATTGGCCCGGCCATCAACACCGAAGCCGACTACGGCCCGCAGTCCACCAAGCGCTGGACCCAGTGGACCGACGGCGCCCTGGCCACCCAGGGCGCCGGCACCATGAACGGCGCCACCGTTTCCGCCCTGTACCCCTACGGCACGGACACGGACAGCCTGTTTGAGGACGTGTTGGTCAAGACGGCCGTCGATGCCGGCATGACCGGCGCGACCGACGATGAAAAGGTCAAGGCCCTGAAGGACCACTCCGGCGAGGTTTTCGTAACCGAATACAACGGCGGCAAGTACTACGTCTACATCACCACCGACCCCACCTCGGACACCGAATGGACCCATCCCAGCGGCGCCTACACCGTGCCGGCCGGCCAGGGCACCACCGTGTTCGGTTTCGCCAGTGTCGATTCCCGGGAACCCAAGACCGGCAACCTGCTGGACAATATCGTCTTCGCCTCCGGGGCGGCCCCCAACCTGGCGCAGGACGTGGCCTACACCGGCGATTCCGTCATTTCGGTGCAGACCAAGACCGGCTACGCCTACGCGCTGGCCGAGGTCCGCGGCTCCACGGTCAACCGGCTGCGTGAACGTGACGTCTGGTTCACGGCCACCGGCGGCTCGGAAGCGGCAGCCACCGTCAAGGCCGGCCTGGGCGACAGCGCCTCCTGGTACACCCCGGGCGATGGCACCCTGGTGTTCAAGAACCTGGTGCCTGGCAAGACTTACCGCCTGGTCGGTATCCCGGAGGAGGCCATCTCGGTTGACCTGGGCACCAACGTGTCGCCGGGCGATGTCTTCGATGAGGGCTACTACGCCGACACCACCATCGAGGCCGCCCGCGGCAGCTTGGCGGACGGAATCGGGCCCAACCTGTCCTCTTCGCTGTATAACGCCGGCACCACCGCCAAGCCGGACTACAAGGGCCGCATCACCCTGTCCGCCACCGATTCGCGGGCCGAATACGCCCTGTTGACCCAGAACTCAAGCAACGCCTGGGTGCCGGCCCGGCTGGGGGTGGCGGCGGCCGATGCCGATTGGCGCCCGGGCACCGGCGCCGCCTTGACGTTCGACAACTTGGTGCCAGGCACCGTCTACCGGGTGATCGCCCGGCCGGCGGGCTACACAGAGTTGACCTGGAGCGAGGTGGCGGCCAACACGACATCGGGCGTCATTGAAATCACCGTGCCCGCGGTGGGCAAGGAAGTCACGGAGGCGAACGTGGCCCGGGCCTCCGATGCGAGCACCGACCAGGTGACGCTGACCGGCCTGGACGCGGACGTCACCTACCATGTGCTCGATGCCGCCACCGGCAAGTTGCTGTGGACCGGCAGCGGGCAGACCAGCTACAGCGTGACGCTCACCGACGGTGACTGCGACGCCGCCTGCGCCACCGCCAAGACGCTGCAAGTGGTGGCCGAACTGGCCGGCAGCTACACCGAAGGCGTGCGGGTCTACCCGTACCCGGCCTTCGCCAAGGTCACCGGCAGCGCTGACCACAAGGAGCTAACCATCGACTACGTCAGCGAGTCGATTGGCGTGGGCAGCGGCTCGGTGCCGGCGGACATCCAGTTCCGCATCGACTACAACGGCCACAACTTGGTCAACACGGACGCGGCCGATGGCTACCGGGCGCTAACGGGCGGCACCCGCATCTGGCTGGGTGTGCCCACGGCCTACACCGACCAGCCCATTCTGGATGCGATCGAGACGGGCGAAGCCACCTTGTCCTACCGCCTGGCGCCCCAGGCCAGCTACGACGGCGCCTACATCACGCCTGTTTCGACGCTGGTGATCCCGGCCCGGCCGGACATCTCCGACGTGCTGAACCAGGTGGACTGGGACGCGGAGACGATTGGCGGCATGACCTTTACCAGCTTTGGCTACAGCGGTGCGGTTGACACCACGCTGCACGTCACCACGCCGGCCGTGGCGGGGGAGAAGTTCGCCTCCAAGCCGGTTGATTTCGAGGTCAAGAAGCGCCCGGCGGCGCCGGC
>JAISTN010000294.1 GCA_031272565.1 Bifidobacteriaceae bacterium | reverse complement strand
GGCTGTGTTACTTGACTACGGCCGGGCCCACGTGACAGCGGTGGTGTCGATGCTGGCTTCAAGCCCGATCGTGGCCGAGATCTACGGCTCCGAGGGCTGGGTCACCACCGACCCGGTCTACGTGTGCCCCACCGGCCTGAAGTTCTCCCAGGTGGAGGGACCAACGTTGACGTGGCAAGACGAATCCGGCATCAAGGACCGGGACGGCTTGTGTTATGAGGCCACTGTGGCCGCCAAGTGCATCGCTACCGGGTTGTTGGAGCCGCCCCAGTACACGCTGGACCAAACGCTGGCCACGCTGGGCCTGATCGACCAAATCCGCACCCAACTCCTGGCCCAGGGTCGGTCTTGGACACCCCCGGAGGCCGGTACCAAGTAGACCAAGTCCGCAGAATGTGAATTGGCTACAACCAGCCTAAGGCGCCCGATGGCGCCCTAAGGCTCTCGCTCTCATAGCACCAGGGGTCGCAGGCGACAGTCTGGGCGGCACCCCCCAATCCAACCCCGGATACCCCCGAAAGGCCCGTCTACGAAACGGTTTTGAAATCGATTTTGAGGGGTTGGAAACATGGAGGAAACCAACGAGCTTTGGTGCGGCAACTGTGACCTGCCATCTTTGTCCCAGTTGGCGTGTTCTCCACCCCAAGGAGGGCTAACCATGGCGCTACTAGCAGCCGTGCTCGGAACGGGCACTTGGGCCCGGACAGCCCATCTGCCCGCGCTCACCGCCACGCCCGGCGTCACGGTGGCTGCCTGCGTCGATCCCAACCTGGCAGCCGCCGAGGAAGCCGCCGCCACCTTCGAGGTACCCAACGCCTTCACTGACCTGGATCAACTGTTCGCCGCCCACCCGGATCTCGACCTCCTGGTTGTGGCCGCACCCGATGACGCACATCCAGCCGCGATTCGCGCCTGCCTCGAGCGCAACGTAGCAGTGTTCTGCGAAAAACCCCTGGCCAACGATGGCGACGAAGCCGCAGAACTCGCCGCTCTCGCAGCCCGAGCCCAGGCTCCCGCTACCGTGGGTTACTCCTTCCGCTACAGCCCGGCCATACAGGCTCTCCGCACGGACTACCTGGCGGGCATCCTGGGCGATATCTGGTTGGTCGAAATCGCCGAACACAACCCACAGTTCCACCCCGGCTTCGGCCGCCCACTCAGCTGGAAGGGCGACCCAGAACATGCCGCCGCGGGCGCCCTGTTCGAGTACGGTTCTCACGCCCTTGACCTGGTCATGTGGCTGTTCGGCCCGGTAACAGCGGTCTCCACCCATCTCACCAGAATCCTCCCAGGCGCCCGCCTGGACGATCTGGCCACTTGTCAGTTGCGCTTCGCCAGCGGCGCGGCCGGCTTGCTGGTGGCCAGTTGGGTCCTGGAAGGCGGCTTCCCTGGGATCAGGCTGCGCGTGCACGCCTCGCGCAAACTGGCCGATATCGATCTGGACGAGGCCCTTGAAGGCAAGGAGCGCTACCGGCTCACCGAAGTGCAAACCCGCCAGGTCACCGAATGTCCACTGCCGACAGCAGTCACCGGCCCGTCGTTCTATGCCACGACCCATTTGGCCGATCTGATTCACACAATCCAGGCGCCGGGCAGCGCCACGTCGAGTCCAACCCTGCCCACCATCGGTCAGGCCGCCGAGGACCAATTGGTGCTCTCGGCGGCACTCGCCGCCACCGAGTCCTGGGTCGACATCGGCCCAACTATCACCTAGGAGAGACCGACATGACCACCTCACCTTACCGGCGGTGGGCGGCCCTGGCCGCCGCACTAACCGTAACCTTCGCCATGGGAGCCTGCGGCTCCGACGAACCAACCGATTCCACCAGCGCCGACCAGACAACCGCCGGCGGCACCGAATCCGAGACCGGCGCCCCGGCTGCCACGACGGGTGGCGACCTAGTGGTTGACCGCTCGGCCGATATTTTCACCTTCGATCCGTACAACACCCAGGACGATCGCTCCATCTTCACCGAGATGGAGATCTACGAGCGTCTGGTCAAGCTAGGGGCCGATGGCGCCACCATCGAACCGTGCCTGGCTACCGAGTGGACAATCGCCGAGGACGGCCTGTCAGCAGTGTTCAAACTGCGCGATGGCGTCTTGTTCTCTGACGGCAGCCCGATGACGGCCCAAGACGTGGCCTTCTCGCTCACCCGAGCGGCCGACCAGGAAGGCTCTTGGGGCTTCTTGTTCTCGCCGGTCAAGACGGTCGAAGCGACAGGTGACCTGGAGATCACGATCACACTGTCAGAGCCGTTCGCGCCACTACTGCCTGCCTTGGCCACCTTCGCGGCCAGCATCTATCCAGAAGCCGCAGTAGACAACCTGGGCACCACGCCCATCGGCACCGGCGCCTTCATGCTGGGCGAGTGGAAGAAGGGCGCCAGCCTGACCCTGGTGAAGAACCCCAACTACTGGCAGGAGGGCTTGCCCACGCTCGACTCCGTGACGTTCAACGTGGTGGGTGACGACAACGCCCGCGTGCTGCAGTTGCAGTCAGGCGAGGCGGACGTCCTGGATGGCTTGGCGCCAGCTCAAATCGCCGCCCTGGAAGACGCCGGCATGCAGATCAAGACAGTTGAAGGCACGGCCGTGGTCTGGGTGATCTTGAACGAGGCCAAGGAACCACTGCAGGACAAGAACGTGCGCCTGGCCCTGGCCTGGGCCATGGACCGGGAGACCATCGCCAGCACCGTCTACTCCGGCCTGGCCACCCCGGCCAAGACCCTGTTCCCGTCTTCCACGTTGTTCTACAGCGGCGACCAGGAGCCTCCAGGCTATGACCTGGACAAGGCGAAGGAATACCTGGCAGCTTCGTCGGTACCAGATGGATTCTCGTTCACGGTGACGGTGCCTTCCGGTGAGGCGCAGACCCTCCAGACTGCTCAGATCTGGCAGAACTCTCTGGCCCAGATCGGCATCACGCTTGAGATCGAGCAACTGGAAGCCACCACCGCCCAAGACGAGTACAACACCGAGGCCTTCACGGCCCGCATCGCGCCATGGACCAACGACACCCCCGACCCGGACGAGCTAGCCGGCGTGGCCCTTGACTACGAACCCCAGAACGGCCTGCACACCTCGTTCCGCTCAGATGAAGCGCGCGACCTGGTGTTGGCCGGCCGTTCGGAACTGGACGAGACTGCCAGGGCCGAAATCTACGCGCAGCTCCAGTTGATCGCCAACCAAGAGATGCCGTTCATCCCAGTGGTCGAAGTGCCGCGCCTGTACGCCGCGGCCCCAGGCGTGACCGGCTTCCAGCCGAATTCACAGGGCATGTACGGCTTCATCGACGTGTCGGTGTCGAAATGATCGCTGACCCGGAAGCCTGGGTTAAGCATGTCGAGGCTCTGTACAGGGCTGGGGACGCCGAGGCGGTCTCAGCCCTGTACGCCCCGGCGGCGCGGACGCGTTTCGGTTCGCGCTACCTGACCCCAGAGGAAGTGCACGCACATCCAGCGGAGTGGTTCGCCTCGTTGGACGAATACGAACTGACCCGCACCTTCCGGGCCGCCACCGGCAACATCGTGGTGTCTGAGACCACGGCCTCTTACATCAAGCGAGAGGACGGGCGGCGGTACCGCGAGTTCGGAGTGGACATTTATTGGCTGGACGATGACGGCTTGATAGTTCACAAGCACACCTCCGAGGTGGTTGAACCGTACGAGACGTCAACGCCCACCGACTTCGATTGCCCAGAGCCATGACCGGCCGACCGACCGAAGCAACCGGACGAGTGGCCAGCAAGGTGGCCCTGGTGACTGGGGCAGCCCGCGGCATCGGGCAGGCCTGTGCGCTGCGGTTGGCCGAGGAGGGGGCGGACGTCATCTGTCTGGATATTGCCCGGCCAGTGGAGTCGGTCGACTACCCAGCGCCGGGTGTGGCCGACCTGACGGCTACGGCCGATGGCGTCCGCAGGCTGGGTCGGCAGTCCGTCGAGGTGCAGGCAGACGTCCGGGACGGCACCGCTATGGCAGCAGCCGTCCAGGCCGGCGCTGACCAGCTTGGCGGACTGGACATTGTGGTGGCAGCGGCCGGGATCGACTCCTGGAACCGGGCCTGGGAGCTGACGGACGCCCAGTGGGATGCCATGATCGGCGTCAACCTGACGGGCGTGTGGCAAACCGCCAAGGCGGCCACACCACACCTCATCGCAAGAGGCGGTGGCGCGATGGTCTTCGTCGGTTCGGTGCTGTCGCACCGGGCCAACAAAGACTTTGCCCACTACACCGCCGCCAAACACGGCGTTCTGGGTCTGGTCAGGGCCTTTGCCCTGGAACTGGCCGAATACCGCATCCGTGTCAACTCAATCGACCCGACTGTGGTGCGGACCGGCATGGTGATGAACCAGGCCTACAACGACCGGATGATCGGCCACGCCGGCGCAACCATGGATGAGGTGATTGAGCACTACCTGGAATGGAACGCCATTCCTGAGCCATGGATCGAACCGCTGGACGTGGCCAACGCCGTCCTGTTCCTGGCCTCGGATGAGGCC
>JAISTN010000229.1 GCA_031272565.1 Bifidobacteriaceae bacterium | reverse complement strand
CTGCAAGGATGCCATGACCACGGCCAGCAGCACGGCCACCACTCAAGCCAGCGGCGAGCGCCAGCCTCACCTGGCGTACATCGCCTGGGGGTTTCCGCCGTCGCGTTCCGGCGGCACCTACCGCCAGCTAGCAACCGCCAACGCCTTTGCCCGGGCCGGCTGGCGGGTCACCGTCATCACGGTTGAACGGGCCGTCTTCACGCAGATCACTGGCGCGGACACGTCGCTGGAGGCGCAGGTTGACCCGGCCATCAGCGTGATTCGCACCCGCTTCCCCTGGCCGCTGCGCAACCCGCACCGGTCCACCTGGTCGCCGTTCCATAAGGCCCTGCCGCGGGTGTGGCACAAGGCTCGGGTGGCGTTCGAGCTGGCGCTGTTCCCGGAGGTCCACTACGCCACCTGGCTGCGCACCCTGCGGCAGGCTCTGAACCGCCTGCAGCGCCAGCACCCGGTGGACCTGGTGCTGGCCAGCGGCAACCCGTTCGTGGCCTTCGCTGCCGCCCGCCGCTTTGGGCGCCGCCACCACGTGCCGTACGTGCTGGACTACCGCGATTCATGGCTGCTGGACCAGTTCACGGGGCAGCAACGGTACGCGGACCAGGACCGGCGGGCGCGCCTGGAGCGGCAGTTGGTGTCCGATGCCGCCCAGGTCTGGTTTGTCAACCAGGGCACGTTGGAGTGGCACGCGGCCCGCTATCCGGCCGCCGCCGCCCGGATGCGCGTGGTGGCCAACGGCTGGGACCCGGAGTTCCTGGCGGCACTGGAGCAGGCTTCACCCCCGGCGGCGGACCACCCCTTGACGTTCGGCTACCTGGGCACCATCTCCACCAAGGTGCCAATGGCCGAGTTGGTGGCTGGCTGGCGCCTGGCTAAGGCGGACGGGCGGCTGCCGGCCACGGCTAGGCTGGTGGTGGCCGGCTACCTGGGTTACTTTGGCGGCCAGCCGGACCGCAACGCGGAGCCGGTGGCGGCCTTGTTGGAGGATGCCGCGGCGGATGGGGTCGAGTTTGTGGGCCCCGTCCCCAAGGGCCAGGTGGGGGCGTTCTACGCCAGCCTGGACGTGCTGGTGTTGGCGATTGATGCCGGCCGCTATGTCACCACCGGCAAGGTCTTCGAATACGTGGCGACCGGCAAACCGGTGGTGTCGGTGCACCCACCGGAGGCAGCGGCAGCGGACGTGTTGCGGGGCTATCCGTTGTGGGCGCCGGTGGACCAGTTGACTGCGCCGGCGGTGGCGGCGGCACTGGCTCAGGCGGCCGGGTTGGCCCGGGAGATCACGCCGCAGCAGGCGGCCGCGGCCCGGGACCACGCCGCCCGCTTCCGGCGGGACCGCCAGTTGGCCCCGGCCATCACCGAACTGACGGCGCTGGTCAAGGGGGAGGCCGCGCCACCGGGCAACTGACGGATTGCCGCGGGCGCTGGCTGGCGGCCGGCCGCCTCCCCCGCCGCCTCCACCGGCTAGCCATTGGCCATACTTGGCAATAATCGCTTAAGAAGGGCAGTTTTTGCCAAGTATGGGTCAATCACTCGGCGAACAGATCATCCAGCGTCAGCAGGGCCTGGATCGCTCCCCGGTATGACTTTGGGGTCAGCCCGGAGGCGCTGATCATGACCGTGTGGAGCGCCTTCTTGGTGCCAGTTTCCTCGCGGAACGTCTCCAGCTTGTGGGTCAACGCCTGGTCGTAGACGGCATCCACGGCCAGGGGCTTAGCCGTGAACTTGACCTCACACAGGTCGACAATGCTGTCGTCCCGGCTGATGACCAAGTCAATTTGCGCGCCGGGGGCCGCTGCCCGGCTGCGCCAACCGAAAGCCTCGGTGTGGACGCCGGCAATGCCCAGCCGGGCTTTGATCTGAGGGATATGGGCCGCGCAGACCCGCTCGAAGGCGATGCCCTGCCAGGCGTTCCAGCCACCCTTGCGACTCAAGGTCTGCCAGTAGGCGGCATCGGGCAGGGCAGCCGGCCGGATGTGCTTGAGGTAGAACAGCGTGTAGAAGTCCGTTAGCTGGTAGATGTGGCCGCTCCTTGGCTTGGTGAAGTCGCGCCACCGGCAGATGAAGCCGCATTGCTCCAGTTCCCGCAGTGCCTTGGTGATGCTGCCGCCTGGTTTGATTTTCAGTTCGGCCAGCAGTTGCTGCTGGGTCAGGCCGCCGGCCCGCTTGCCCAGAGCCTCAACGATCCGCAAGTGCCGGGCAGGGTTCTTGAACAGGGAACCATATAGGTTGTGGAACTCGCCGCTCAGGGGGGCGCCCTTGGCGAAGAACATGGAGTCGATGATCTGCTCCGGGCTAAGGCCCTTGTCGGCGTAGTCCATGTAGTAGGGGATGCCTCCCAGGACGGAGTAGAGCTGTGTGATCTGGAAGCGGTTCAGGGCGATGCCGCGTGAGCGGTAGTAGGCCTCGCATTCGCTCAGGGTGAACGGTTCGATCCACAGTTGCCGGGTGATCCGGTTGTGAAGCCCACCCCGGTCCTTGATGACACTGTCGATGATCCATGAACTGGCGGAGCCGCAGATTATCAGCAGCAGGTCCGGCCGGGTGGCGCCGAAGCTGTTCCAGAAGTGGTCCAGGGCTGCCACGAAGCCTGATCGCTGGGTGGCCAGCCATGGGACCTCATCCAGGAACACAACCTTCTTGCGCTGGTGCCGGAAGTGTTTGATGTGCTCCTTCAGTAGCCGGAAGGCCTCGAACCAGTCTTTCGCCCGGGGCTGGGTGCGCCCGGTCCACTCCTGGAGAGCCTCATCGAACAGGCGTAGCTGCTGCTGGTACGGGGTCTTGGCGGCGCCGGTCAAGGCGAAGACAATCTGATCGCGCAGGTATTCGCGCACCAGGAACGTCTTGCCCACGCGCCGGCGGCCGTAGACCGCCAGGAACTCGGGCTTGGCCGAATCGAGGCATCGCTGCAGCACTGCCTTCTCGGCCTTGCGGCCCACCACCTCCATGGTTCCCCCTGGTCGCTATACTTGGCAAAAACTGCCCTCTTTGGGCGGTTTTTGCCAAGTATAGCCCGCCCA
>JAISTN010000168.1 GCA_031272565.1 Bifidobacteriaceae bacterium | reverse complement strand
ACGGCCCCGTTGGTGACAAAGACGTAGGGCGTGGTCACCGGGGCAACTTCGACCGCCGCCCCGCTGTCGATCACCACGTGCTTGTCAGCGCCTGCGGCGGGGGCCGCGTTGACCTCGATCTTGGTACGGGACAGCACCGAATCGGCGCTGGACGAATCGACCGCGATCAGCGAGTGGTTCGGGATGGTGATCTCATCAACCGACAGGGCATCCGCGCCCTCGATCGAGGTCATCTCGAAATCGACCCGCTCACTGGAGGCCACCTTGATCTGGGTGGTGATGGTGACGTCGCCAAAGTCCGGCACGGTCGAAACCCAGGTGGCGGTGGTCAAGTCGTCCGAGACCACGGCCGGGGTGGTGGCTGCGTCATAGACCACGTCGTTGATTTGGAACTGGCTCAGCAGGCCGTCCGCCTGGCCGCCCAGCGTGGCGGCGCTGGCGCCGGTGCCCTTGGTGTAGCGCACAATCTGCGGGAAGCCCTGGGCCACATCGACCGACAGATCGCCGGACTTGATGTTGACCGTGGCTGGCGGGGTGAAGTCTGGCGCCGAGGTGCCGGGGTCGACCGGCGGGTTGACGGGGTCAATCGGGGTGGGGTTGGTCCAAACACGCAGTTCCGTCACGCCGGCGGCGTCATAGTTGCCGGCGGCCCGCGGGCCCGTGATGACGAACTTGACATAGCGGGCGGCCCGGGTGCCGTCAATCACGCCGTAGCGCTTGGTGTTCTGCTCGTAGATCCAGGTGCCTTGGAGCGCCAACTGCCAGCCTGAACCGTTGGGGTTCGCGGCCACCGTGGCGCTGTCGGTGACATAGAGGGCGTAGCCGCCCACCGCACCGTTGGCTTGCTTTTGCTGATACTGGATGCCGGACACGTTCCTGGTCTGGCCCAGGTCCAGGACCACCCAGTAGGGGTAGCCGGCGCTGTAGCCGGAATCCCATTGCGTGGTCAGGTTGCCGTCCAGCATGCCGCAAGGCTCACCGTCGCAGCCGGAGTAGGACGAATAGCCGGAATAGCTCATGATGGTGTAGGGATTACCGGCGTAGCTGCCGGTGTAAGCGGACTGGCCCGTAGCCGTCGGGGCCGTCACCACTTCCAGTACTGAACCCGGAGGGGTCGGAGAGTCATCGGCTGCCAGGGCCACCGGGGCGGCGACGAAACCGCCAAGGGCGATCGCAAAGGCAACGCCGGTGCTCAGAATGGTTCTTCTGAACCGCCTATTGCTCATCGATTTGTTCTCTTTCTCTTGAGCGAGGGTTCGGGTGCGCGTCCGGCGTCGGTGCCGGGCCCGCCCCGAGTGGGCGAAATAGTTACTACCTGATTCAGTTGTTGGGGCCAGATGGACCCCGCTTGCCAAGCTGTGCCGTGGACCCCGGCCACCGGCTTGGCGGCGGCGGCGGAGGGCTCTTGGACGATGGCTTGCTAGACACCCAACCACTTGATCTCCCAAGGGCCGAGCTCCACGGCGGCTTCACCTCCTCTCACCGTGGTGAAGTTGGTTGTGACTGGCGCAGTCGAGTTGTTGACTGCGGCCACCAACCCCTGTTCGGGGAAGACGGCCAACTCGACGGCCGGATTGGAGGGCAGGTATGGCGGCTTGCCGTCACCCTGACCGGTCCCCCAAAGCAGTAAGCGGTGCAGCAGGCGGGAGTTGACCGCGCTGTAGGGCAGGCCGGCCACGTAAGCGGCCTTGCCCGCACCATAGGTGTTGACGGCCAGTTGGACGTAGCCGTCTTGTTGCCGCACCACGTGGGCGCCGGCTTCGATGGCGTAAACGCCGCGAGCGCCATCGGGCACCTGCCAGCCGGCCGGCAAGTCCTGGGCCACCCAGTGGCCTTCTGCCAGCACCGGGTAGCGGTCGGTGGAAAGCGAGAAGCCGACCTCTTGGTCCACCCCCAGCACATCCGCCAACTGGAAAGTCCGGCCGCCCTTGACCAGGGCACTTGGTTCGCCGATGCCGATCAGGCAACCGCCGCGGTCCACCCAAGCCCGCAGCGCCGTCACCAGGCGTTGGCTGGCCCAGGCTTGGCCGCCGCTGAAGGCCGTGCCAGCCGGGCCGGCACTGATGATGACGCCCACATCGGCCGGCACGCCCTCGCGCTCTAGATCATCGAAACTGAGCCAGGCCACGTCGACCGGCAGGCCGGCCAGGGCCTCGATCACGCCCACATAGGGCTCGGTGAAGCGGTAGGGCAGGGCGTGGGCCACCATGAACGGCATCCAGGTGCGCAGGCGGCCCCAGGCGTTGAGCAGCGCGACCTTCTTGGGCAGGGTCTGCGGCGGGGTCACCCGGTGGGCGTGCAGTTCGCGGAACTCCTGGGCCACCCGGGCCGCCACGTCGACAAACTCGGGGAATTGGACTGCCAAGGAGGGGTAGCCGCCGTAGCCGATCCGGTCGACTGGCTGGCGCAGCATGGCGCGCCGGGCCAGGATCCACGACGAGATGGCTTCGCCTACCGGGTCACCCCCGGGGCCAAACACGTCGGGGACGAAGTAGGGCAGCAGCCGGCCCTCGGTGTACTTGACTCCTGGAATGTCCGCGATCATCCGCATGGTGGCGCCGTTGCCCACCGAACCGACCACCGCGTCCAGGCCAATCTGCGCGAAGTCCGGTCCGTAAGGTTCGGTGCCAATCCACTGGTCGCCCAGGAACATCATGGCTTCGCGGCCCTGGCGGTGGACCTCCGCCACCAGTTCCTGGGCGGTGGCGGCCACGAAGCGGCGGACGAACTCCAGCCAGTCGCGCCAGCGCGGCGTGGGGCTGCGGAAGTAGGTGTTGTAGTAGCCCTGGTCAACGAAGTCTTCCGGCCGCAGGCGGTAGCCGTATTCGCGCTCGAACTGTTCCAGGGCGGCCGGGCTGACGGTGGTGGCGTAGCCAAACCAGTCGACGTACTTTTCCTTGGCCACCTCGTTGAAGACCAGCGAGAACTGGTAGAAGAAGGTGGTGAAACGCACCACCGTGGTTTCCGGGTTGGCGTCCAGCCAAGCGCGCAGGGCCTCCAGCGCGTGGGCCCGGGTGGCGGGGTGGATCACGTCGTAGGACTTTTCGTGGGCCTTGTCGCCCCAGCCGTTGGTCAGGTGGTTGTACATCTGGACCGGGTCCCAGATGTCGAAGACCAGGAAGCTGACGGTGTATTCGTGGTAGCGCGTGGCTTGGGTCAGGTGAACCGTGACGTCCGATGCCGTGACCGGGCTGTCACCGGTGGCGGCCACTTCGACTGTCCAGGCCTCCGGCGGCACTGTTTCCCCGGTGGTCCGGTCGATCACTTCCCACCAGGTCTTGGGGTCATGCAGCACGTCGACTTGGACCTGCTCGGTGAAGTAGCCGGCCAGCAAGCTCAAGGCCGCCTGCGGCCCCCGGGCCGTCACCGGGCGGGACATCAGGTAGAGCTGGGTCCACTCTTCCGGGTGGGCTTCCGCCCAGGTGTTGTCGCCTCGGTTAACGAAACACTTGCCGTAAACCTTCAAGCCAAGGTAACGAAACTCTGGTGGGACTTCCGTCCCATCCGAGTTGCGGACCGCGTCCGCCCCCAGGCGGACCAACAGGTCCCGGCAGGCCGCCTCAGCACCGATCTCCGTGGGCAGGGTGACACGACCTGTCCGGGGAACGGAGCCGACGCTGGCTACAGTCATACTGATCATCATCCATCCCCGGGCGGGGGCAAGTCAAGCCGTGTCTGCGCGTTTCTGCGCAACTAATGCGTAATCTTCATCAAAACGATCACAAATCAGGCTCAGGCATGATCGTTTCCGGCCTTCTGAGCACGGTGGCAAGCAGCACGGGGGTCGCCACCGTGTGGCCGGGCCATCGCTGGGGTGCAAACCGGGAGCCGGCATTGGCCCGCTGCCAGCCGCAAACGTAAGTGCGCAGGTCAGACCCCAGAACGAGCAGCCCAGTTTGGTGGCGAGGGCAATCAAACAGTCAGCGTTAAGGACACTGATCGCAATCGATCACGCTTGGAGCGCGCTTGGCAGGCGGCCCACGCCCACACGCTCAGACCTGAGCGCGCCTACCAAGCGTTTGCACCCTTCTGGGGGAACCACCCTTCACCCTAGACGCCACCGCCGCGGCCAGCCCCAA
>JAISTN010000109.1 GCA_031272565.1 Bifidobacteriaceae bacterium | reverse complement strand
GCTCTTGAGGGTCGCGTGCCCGCTGAGCGGCGCGACACTGGTGACCTCATTCTTGGCCAACCGCAGCGTGGTCAGTTTGGTCAGCGGGGCCAACGCCGTGATGTCGCTGATCTGGTTGGACCCCAGGGCCAGGGTCTCCAGGTTCACCAGGTTGTTCAGTGGGCTGATGTCGCTGATCTGGTTGTCGTTCAGGCCAAGGGTCTTGAGCGCTGTCAGGCTAGCCAGCGGCGTCAGGTCCGCGATCTGGTTGGCACCGAGATCCAGATAGGCCAGCTTGGTTAGGCTCGCCAGACCGGACAAGTCTGTGAAATCACCCCGGGTCACCACCAAATGCTGTAACTCGGTGAGCCCGGCCAGCGGTGTCAAACTTGAAATCTGCCCGTTTGGAATCTCCAGGTACTCCAAATCATGCAGGTTGGCCAGGGGGCTGGAATCGACCACGGCGTCGCTTTGTAGGCGCAGCGCGGTCAACCCTTGAGTGCCACTCAAGAATGACAGATTGGCATTTTGTCCAAGGCGGATTTCAAGCAGTTTGAGTCCGGTCAGAGTTGACAATGGTGTCGCATCTGACACCTGCGACAAATGTAACTCGGTCAGCTTGGTTTTGCCTGCCAGCACCGA
This sequence comes from Bifidobacteriaceae bacterium, assembly GCA_031272565.1. Taxonomy (GTDB): domain Bacteria; phylum Actinomycetota; class Actinomycetes; order Actinomycetales; family WQXJ01; genus JAISSX01. Next base: position 12,665 of record JAISTN010000109.1, on the reverse strand, counting down.
GACGTCATCGATTCCAACGTAGATGAGGCTCAGGAATTCAAGATCGGTCAGGTCCTGGAGGGGTTCCAGGCTGCTCACCGGGCTCGATTCCAACCTCAATTTCTTCAGGCCGGTCATGCCTGCCAGCGGAGAAATGTCGTAGATCTCGTTCTGGGTGGCGACGGCGTCGCTGGCGGCTTGGGCCTCCGCTAAGGGCTGGGCGCCCTCGCTGGTCCAACCGAAGTCCCACCCTGCCCCCCAACCGAGGTTGAGTTCTTCCAGGCCGGTCAGGGCGGTGAGTGGCTGCAGGTTGTAGATCTTGTTGGCGGCCAGGTCCAGGGACTTCAGGCCGGTCAAGCCGGCTAGGGGTGTCAGGTCGGTGACCTGGTTGTATGCCAGGTCAAGGTCCTCCAGGCCGGTCAGGGTTTGGATGCCTTCCAGGCTCGCGATACCGGAGTCGGTTTGGCCCTCGGGGCCTCGGCAAGTCAGGCTGGTGAGCGCGGTCAGGGCTGGGTCACCCGGGTCCAACGGAGTGGTCGCGGCGCGGCCGGCCGCGGCGTTGACGCAGGCCACCAAGAGGGGATCCTGAGTGGTGGCGAGAGTCTCATTTGGGGTGGCTTTGGCGGGCATTTGTGACGTGAGCAACAAGGCCGCAGCCAAAGCCAGAATCAAAGGTCTGGACGAATGCCTATTCAGGCGCGTGATGGCGGTCATGTGACCAGAACCTCCTTTTGTGGACTGGATCACTTATTCGTGCTTGGGAACTGCTGGGGGGCGAGGTTCGTCGGATAGCCTAGCTCGCGGCAACAGCCAATAGCTCCCAGGCCTGCGACTTCAGTGTGGCTCCGCCAACTCCTTGTCTGGGCCTAGGCACAGGCAAACCTGCGGGTGAAAGCTCGGTCCAGCGCCAACTCAGAAAGGAAAACCCACTGATGCAAAGTGGTGATTCTCACAAGTTCCGTCTGGCGGCAGCAACCGCCACCTTGGTCGCAGGGAGCCTTGCTCTCACGCTGGCCTCGCCGCCCGACCCGGTCAGGGCTCGCTGGCTGCGGAACTTGACGCTGACGTGGAGGGTCGAATCCCGAATGACCTTCAGCCTTGGGACAATGGCTCGTTGAATCCTTCGCAGTGGTACCTCAGGGAAGGCCCTGGAGCGAACTTTGTCGGAGCCTGGGCGAAGGAAGGGTTCAACACTGCGGAGACAACTGCCGTTCCCGTGGCCGTAATCGACACTGGACTGGTTTCGATTGCTGACAATGCCACGGACGAAGCAAGAACAAGAATGGAAGAAGAGCGAGACAGCCTTGAAGGGGTTTGGGATCTGGTTAATGACGTGCCCGGGGCAGCGATTGAAGACCCTGTGCCCGATTTCAGCGGCGCCACCCCCTGGGACCCGGCCAAGGCTAATCGAATCAGGCATGGCCTCAGGACCGCGGCGCTGATTGGTGCCACCACCGACAATGACGAATTCATCGCCTCTGCTGGATGGGGCAACCAGGTCGACTTCTACCGGACAGCGGACGATGACGGTGTCATTTCTTCTGCCGCAGTGACCGCAGCGATCAGAATGGTGATCAACAATCCGCTGGGCAGGGAGACTTCGGCCAAGGTCATCAACTTGTCGCTCGGTACATCGAGTGGTGCCATGCCAGCAGACTGGAAGACCGTGATCGACGAGGCCACCGCAGCGGGCATCACCGTGGTTGCAGCGGCCGGCAACTCGGGCGACTCTGGCAACGCTGCCTATTATCCCGCCGCCTATGGCCCAGTCCTCTCAGTGGCGGCCGTAATGAGGGATTGCCTGCGATGGCCGGATTCCACCTACAACGACGCTGTTGATCTGGCGGCTCCGGGTGATCACGTCACAACACTGATGCCGGCCGACGGCCTTGAAATGAACCTGTCTGGCACCACCTATGCGGCTGCCCTGGTGTCCGCTGCGGCGGCCCTTCTGATCCGGTACGACTCGACCCTGACATCGCTTCAAGTTGAACAGCTTCTCCGCTGGACAGCCCAACCGAGGCCTCAGGGAGGGACGGCTGCCGAGTACGGGGCAGGACTACTTGACGCCGCTGCTGCCTTGGAGTACTTGCAAGCCCCCGATTGTGACACGATCAACGGCACGTACTTGTGCCCCAAGTACACCCAGGTCACCCTGTCCCCTGACTGGAGTACTGACGGACGGGGTGAGGTCCTGGCTCTGCGCCGCGATGGGGCGTTGCTGCGCTTCAACTCGACCAGTGCGAACGCTGCCCTCGCCACGCCGGTGACCCTGAAGACGGGCCTCGCAGGCCAGACCATCTATGCGCCAGGCGACTGGGACGAAGACGGCAAGAAGGACATCCTTGTCCGTGGCGCAGACGGGAAACTGTACCTGTACAAGGGCACCGCTTCGGGCGGTCTGAGTTCCCCACTCCAGTGCGGCAATGGCTGGACCAACTATCAAATCGCTCCAGCGGGCGACTTGAACGCCGACGGTCACCTCGACTTGTTGGCGGCTAACCTCACCTCTGGTGCTCTTTACCTGTACAGAGGTAACGGTCTGGGCGGATTCCTGGCTGCGCCCTACCCCCAGGTTGGGCAAGGCTGGAACGGCTGGCAACTGTTTGGCGCTGGGGACGGCGACGGGGACGGGAAGGCCGACATCTATGGGATCAACTCGACTGGCCAGCTTTACTTCTACCGGGGCAAGGGTACCGGCCAGTTCTACGCAGGTGTCCAGGCTGGGCAGGGTTGGAACGGCATGATGCTTGGTTCAGGGGCTGACCTGTCTGGAGACGCCAAGGCAGACATCGTCGGCGTGAACCTCATCACTCGGAACCTCTACTTCTACAAGGCCACCGGTTCGGGCGGGTTCGCTGCGTCAAGAGTGATCGGCACAGCCTGGTAGCCCCAGGCGTCTTGACTCAGCTTGTGCTGAGAGGCGAGGCGGGTCGGGATCGCTCACGCGATTCCGACCCGCCCTATGCGGAGAGAGAGTTGTGGTAGTCGAGAGGCCCATCCGGCTCTATGCGGAGAGAGTTACGGCGGTTCTGGGCCCCAATAACAACCGAAAGTCTCTCCGCTTCGCTCGTTTGGGGGCCTGGAACTACTGCAAGTCTTTCCGGAACGGCCGATGGCGGGTGGTCGACTACCGCAAGTCTCTCCGCTTCGCTCATCGGGGGGTCGACGCCGGTCGAAAATGCATCCACCCGACCACGCTCGGATGGGTTATCAGCATGGAGGATTGGGCTCTGATCAGTAGTCTGTGCAGGAATGATGGGTTGTCGCGACGGGCGATCGCGCGGCGGCTTGGTGTGGACTGGGCGATGGCCCCGATAGCCGTTTCTGTAGGACTCGACCCGGCCCGAAGGCCGGTCTTGGCGGGTCCGGCCAACCGGGTCCACAGGTGGCCAGCTACAGCGCCGGGCTCTTGGACCGGACGGTGAACCTGCGGCGCGTCGGTGGCCGCCTGAAACCTGGACGCGGGTGGCCACTTGGGCGGCCGGCCGGGGGTTTGGTGCGGACCGCCATGGCCGGGTCCCCTGTGGCGTCCTCACAGTTTGGCCACATAGATGTGGGAAACTTGTGGCTCGTACGTGCGTGCACGGCCGCCAACCGAATTGAAGGAGAACCCTGGTGGACGCCAGCGACATGGGCCTCGACTTGGAAAAGGTCCTGCTGACTGAAGAACAGATCGACCAACGCCTGACCCAGATGGCGGCCCAGATTGATGCCGACTACGCCGGCCAGAACCTACTGCTGGTGGGGGTGCTGAAGGGCGCCGTCATGGTGATGGCGGACCTGTCCCGCAAGCTGCACTCCCAGGTCACCATGGACTGGATGGCGGTTTCCAGCTACGGCAGCGGCACCAAGTCCAGCGGCGTGGTGCGGATCCTGAAGGACCTTGACACCGACATTCACGGCCGTGACGTGCTGGTGGTGGAAGACATCGTTGATTCGGGCCTGACCTTGTCCTGGCTGCTGGCCAACCTCAAGTCGCGGGGCGCCAAGTCGGTGGAGATCGCCGCCCTGCTGCGCAAGCCGGCCGCCGCCAAGGTGGACGTGCCCGTGCGTTACGTCGGTTTCGACATTCCACCCGAATTTGTGGTGGGCTTTGGACTGGACTTCGCCGAGCGTTACCGCAACCTGCCGTTTGTGGGCACGCTGGCACCCCGGGCCTACCAGTCCTGACCGGACCGGCTTGACCCGCCTCACTAGATAACAACCGGAAGACGTAAGTTTGGCAACGAAAACGAAGCGGCCCAGGGTCCGCGCCCCACTCTTGTGGCTCCTGCTTGGCCTGGTGGTGGTGTGGTTGCTGATCGGCACCCTGTTCCGGGGCGGCCCGGCCAAGATCGACACTTCGACTGGGCTGGAACTCCTGGCTGCGGGCAACGTCAAGTCCGTTAAGATCGTGGACGGCGAACAGCGGGTCGACCTGACCTTGACCAAGGATTACAAGGACAAGGGGCGCTCGCTGCGCTTCTACTACGTTGAGCCCCAGGGCGAGGAAGTGGTCAAGGCCGTCAAGGCCTCCAACCCGGAGGAAGGCTACAACTCGGAGGTGCCGTCCACCTCGTGGTGGTCATCGCTGTTGATGACCCTGATTCCGTTCGCCATCATTCTGGGCTTGTTCTGGTGGATCATGTCGCAGATGCAGGGCGGCGGCCGGGGCGGGCCGCTCAGCTTCGGCAAGTCCAAGGCCAAGCTGGTAGGCAAGGAGACGCCCAAGGTGACGTTCGCCGATGTCGCCGGGGTGGACGAGGCGGTGGAGGAACTCCAGGAGATCAAGGAGTTTCTGCAGGAGCCGGCCAAGTTCCTGGCCGTGGGGGCCAAGATTCCCCGGGGCGTGCTGCTGTACGGCCCGCCCGGCACCGGCAAGACGCTGCTGGCCCGGGCCGTGGCCGGCGAGGCCAACGTGCCGTTCTATTCGATTTCCGGATCCGACTTTGTGGAGATGTTTGTCGGTGTGGGCGCCAGCCGGGTGCGCGACCTGTTCGAGCAGGCCAAGGCCAACGCGCCCGCCATCGTCTTTGTCGATGAGATCGACGCCGTGGGCCGCCACCGTGGCGCCGGCTTGGGCGGCGGCCATGACGAACGCGAACAGACCCTGAACCAGTTGCTGGTGGAGATGGACGGCTTTGACGCCACCACCAACGTGATTCTGATCGCAGCCACCAACCGGCCCGACATTCTGGACCCCGCCCTGATGCGGCCGGGCCGCTTTGACCGCCAGATCGCCGTGGCCGCCCCCGACTTGAAGGGCCGCCTGGCGATACTGCAGGTGCACGCCAAGGGCAAGCAGATGGCGCCCGGCGTGGACCTGGAGCAGGTGGCCAAACGGACCCCCGGCTTCACTGGCGCGGACCTGGCCAACGTGCTGAACGAGGCGGCCCTGCTGACCGCCCGGGGCAACCAGAAGGAGATCACCAACCACGCTTTGGACGAGGCGATCGACCGGGTGGTGGCCGGCCCGCAGCGCAGTTCCATGATCATGACGGAAGACGAAAAACAGAACACGGCCTACCACGAAGGCGGCCACGCCGTGGTGGCGGCCGCCCTGCGCAATACCGACCCAGTGACCAAGGTGACCATCCTGCCGCGCGGCCGGGCCCTGGGCTACACCATGGTGATGCCCACCAAGGACAAGCACTCCGTCACCCGCAACGAGTTGTTGGACCAGTTGGCTTACGCCATGGGCGGGCGGGTGGCCGAAGAATTGGTCTTCCATGACCCCACCACCGGGGCCTCGAACGACATCGAGAAAGCCACCGCCACCGCCCGCAAGATGGTGATGGAGTACGGCATGAGCGCCGGCTTGGGGGCGGTGCGCTACGGCCAGGCCGATGGCGAGGTCTTCCTGGGCCTGGACTACGGCCACCAGCGCGACTATTCGGAGGCGGTGGCGGCTTCGATCGACGCGGAGGTCAAGGCGCTGATCGAACAGGCCCACACCGAGGCCTGGGAAATCCTGGTCCAAAACCGGCACGTGCTGGACCGCCTGGTCCTGGAGTTGCTGGAGAAGGAAACCCTGGTGGAGTCTGAACTGACAGCGGTGTTCAGCGACATTGTGAAACGGCCGGAACGGCCGGTCTGGCTCAGTTCCGATGACCGGCCGGTTTCGTCCGAACCGCCGGTGGCGGTCCCAGGTCCGGCCGCGGCGCCCGATGCCGCCGGGGAGGCTTCGTGAGTTCCGGCCGGGCTGCGGTGGAAGAAGGCACCGGGCCGCTGGGCACGTTCGACCAGGCGCGGGTGGAGGCCGCCGTGCGGGAGTTGCTGCGCGGGATCGGCGAAGACCCGGACCGCGAAGGCCTGCGGGAAACTCCGGCGCGGGTGGCGCGGGCGGCGGCCGAGATGTTCTCCGGCCTGCGCGAAGACCCCGCTGCGGTGCTGGAGGCTCGCTTCAACCTGGGCCACCAGGAGTTTGTGCTGGTCAAGGACATCACGGTCTATTCGATGTGCGAACACCACCTGCTGCCGTTCCACGGGGTGGCCCACGTAGGCTACATCCCCGGTGATGACGGCCAGATCACTGGCCTGTCCAAGCTGGCCCGGCTGGTTGATGGCCTAGCCCGCCGGCCGCAGGTGCAAGAACGGCTGACCTCGGCTGTGGCCGATGCCTTGATGGCACACCTGCAGGCTCGGGGCGCCATCGTGGTGGTGGAATGCGAGCACCTGTGCATGTCGATGCGCGGCGTGCGCAAACCGGGCGCCAAGACGGTCACCAGTGCGGTGCGCGGCCTGCTGCGCACCCCGGCCACCCGGGCCGAGGCGATGAGCCTGATCCTGGGCGGCCACTAGGTGACGGGAGCACCGTGTTCCCGCTGACCCGTCCCGCCCCGCTGCCCCCGGCCCTGGCCGGGCTGGAACGGACGGCCGTGATGGGCATCTGCAATGTGACACCGGATTCGTTTTCCGATGGCGGCCGGGCGTTCACGCCGGGGGCGGCGGTGACGCACGCCACCGGCTTGGTGGCGGCCGGCGCGGACCTGATCGATGTGGGCGGTGAATCGACCCGCCCCGGGGTGGCCGAACGGGTGCCAGAAGCGGAAGAACGCCGCCGCGTGCTGCCGGTGGTGGCCGAACTGGCGGGCCGGGGCATCCCGGTTTCGGTTGACACGATGCGGGCCTCGGTGGCGTGGGCGGCGGTGCAGGCCGGGGCGGTGGTGATCAACGATGTTTCCGGCGGGCTGGCGGACCCTGACATGCTGTCCGTGATGGCGGAGACGGGCGTGGTCAGCGTCCTGATGCACTGGCGGGGGCCCTCCGCCACCATGGACCAGGCCGATGTTTATGACGACGTCCTGGCGCAGGTCAAGGCGGAACTGGCGACCCGCGTCCAGGCGGCGCTGGCCGCCGGGGTCAAACCGGGCGCCATCGTGCTTGACCCGGGCCTGGGTTTCGCCAAGGCTGGCCGCAACAACTGGCCGTTGCTGACGGGGCTGGATCACCTGGCTGAACTGGGCTACCCGCTGCTGGTGGGCGCCTCACGCAAGCGCTTCTTGGCTGAAGTGTCCGCCTTGGGCCAGGGCCAGGCGCCTCCGGCCGGCCGGGATGCCGCTACAGCGGCCGTCACCGCCCTGGTGGCGGCGGCCGGCGTCTGGTGCGTACGGGTGCATGAGGCGGCGGCCAACGCGGCGGCAGTTCACCTTGCCCAAGTGTGGCGCGCCTACCACAGTTGACCACCCTTTTTCGGGGATCATGGCCACATGGAATGGGTCCTCGGCGCCACCGGCGCGCCCTTGGACGCGATTGAAGTCCGCGGCATTACTGCCCGCGGGTTTCATGGCGCCACGGCGGCTGAGCGTGAGCATGGGCAACCCTACAGCGCGGACGTGTCCCTGCACCTGGACACCCGGCCGGCCGCCCAGGCCGACGATTTGTCGCTGACCATCAACTACGCTGATGCCGCCCAGCGGGTGGCGGCCATCTTGGAGGGCGAACCGCTCAACCTATTGGAGACCCTGGCTCAGCGGATTGCCGACGCGGTTCTGGAATCGAAGACGGTTCAGGTGGCCGATGTCGTGGTGCACAAGCCCGATGCCCCGGTGGGTGTGCCGTTCAAGGACGTGTCGGTGCGGATCCGGCGGGAGCGCAACCGCCACGGCGGGCGTCACGCCGGGCCGATGCCGGAAGAAGAAGTGCCGTCGTTCAGCCCCATGTTTGGCCTCAGCCGGGCCGATCTGGAGGCCGCCGCCGGCGGGGCCCACGCCTGGCTACCGGAATCCGGACCGACCGTCTCGGCCGCGGGCTACACCACGCGCCGCTCGCTGCGCGAACCGGAAGACGCCGCCACACCGCACCGCGGTTCGGCGCGAATCGGCACCCCGCAGGGGCTACCGCCGTCCGGTTTGCGGGCCGTGGACGGGCCGCCGCCGGTGTCGCAGGACCTGCCCCAGGCGGGCCGTGGACACCGCTTCGACGGCACGGCCGGCGGCCCCACAGTCAGTCTGAATGCTCACCGCGGGGTGGCGGCCAGGTCCGGTGGCCGGAGCCGGGCGGAGGACCGGCCCCAAACCGGTGGCAGCGGCGGCCGGGGGCTGGCCAAGGCGCCCCAGGTGATGGACCTGTCGCAACTGGAGGCCATGGTCCGGTCTGGCGGTGAGGCAGACGGCGGCCACGGCGTTGGGTTCCTGGCCCCGGGGCGGCCGGGCCGGCGTGACGGGCGTGACCGGTCGGCCCAAGTGGCCAGCCCAGGTGTGACCGGCGGAGTGCTGGTGTCAGGGGCGTTGACGCAGGTGGAGGCGCCAGACGGGGAGGCCGCGGAGTCCAAGCGGCGCCGCCGGCGGACCAAGGTGCCGGAGGAAGTCTGGGGCCCGGTCCGCAGCTTGGACGACACCCCGGCGGTGCCGGTGGATGTGGTGATCGGTTTGGGCGCCAACCAAGGCGATGCGCTGGCCGCCCTGCGGGGGGCCCTGTCGGATCTGAAGGGCGAGGCGGGTATCGAGGTGGTAGCGGTCTCACCGCTGGCCCGGACGGCGCCGGTGGGCCGGGTTGACCAACCCGACTTTTTCAACGCGGTCGCCTTGTTGCGGACAACGCTTTCGGCCCGCAACCTGCTGCACACCCTGCAGGGCATCGAAGAGAAGTATGGCCGGGACCGGGCCAGTTCGCACCGCTGGGGGCCGCGCACCTTGGACCTGGACCTGATCGCCTTTGACACTCTGCTGGCCAGCGACGACGAGTTGACTGTGCCGCATCCGGAGGCCCACAACCGGGCCTTCGTGTTGGTGCCTTGGGCACTGATGTCGCCGGCCGGCTTTCTGCCTGGCCTGGGCGGCGGGCCGGTGGCCCAACTGGCCCTGCGGGCGCCTGATCGCAGCGGCATCCGCTGGCTGGCGCCGGGCTGGGACACGCCGCCGGCGCCTCGGGCGGCCTTCTACGTGACCCAACCGGCGCCGGGCGAACTGACCCGCATCAGCCTGGGTTCGGGGCCGCTCAAGGGGATTGCCCGGGGGGTGGCCCAGGTGCCGTTTGACCCGGTGGGCAGTTCTCTGCCGCTGGCCGTGCTGGCGGGCGGGGAGCCGTGGGACACCCAGGTGGGTGGCCAGCCGGTGGCTGCCCCGGTCGCGGCCCCGGCCGAGGCTTCGGTGGCACCGGACGTGACCGCTCCTGGAGCTGGCGCGGAGCCTGAATCCCGGTCCGAATGGTCGGCCCAGATTCCGCAGCCGGATTGGTCTGAGGCTTCGGTGACTGCACCGCCGCCCAGCCCCGCGACTTGGCCTCCGCCGGCGGTTGAACTGGGAGGGCCGACCGAGGCCGGTTGGCCGGCCGGGGCGTTGCCCTTCCCGGCCGATGAGCCTGCCATGGTGGAGGTCCAAGCCGCCCAGCCAGTGGCGGAGGCCGCCCCGGTGGTGGCGAACGAATGGAAATGGGATTCGCGGCCCATTCCGCGTTGGGATGAGGCGGCGGCCGAGGTGGCCAGCCAGGCGGCGGCCCGGGCCAGCGCGGCCAGTGCTGCTGCCCCGGCGGGCTTGGGTGGCGTAGGTGACGGTTTCGGTGGCGATGGCCAGGCGGCAGTGCCCGATGCCGCGGCGTCCGTTGCCGCTGCTCCGGCCGGCTTGGCCGCCCCGGTTGTGGAGGCCCAGGCCATTGCGGACACCGCCGCGCCGGAGCCGGTCGCCGATGCCGTGCCGGTGGCCGATGCCGTGCCGGTGGCCGATGCGCTGCCGCCATCGGCCCGCCCGCCGGTGCCAAGCCTGCCGGAACCCAGCTTTGAGGCGTTTGACCCGGGGGCCGGGGAACTTGACCAGGTGGTTGACGATTCGGACCTGGTGCCGCCACCCATCCTGGACCCCAGCGAGGATCCAGGAGTGGTGGTTGAACCGGCGGCCGACTGTGCGGTGCCCCCCCCGCCCCCGCCGCCGCCCCCTCCACCGCCGCCAGCCCAGGCCGCGGCCCCGGCGCGGGTGCTGCAGTGGCGGCCCATCCCACCCGTTTCGCCCGCCCCTCCGCTGACGCCCGCGGTAGGTGGCCAAGGAGGCGGCCACTTTGGGCTGGGCTGGGGCGGCCAGGCTAAGAGTTGAGCCGTGCCGGACTGGCGGGAGCAAGGAGATTGCCGGTGAGATGTCTAGCAGGGCCGCAGGTCACCCATGACGCAGAGCCCACCCCGGAGCCTGGAACCGGGTCGACGGATTCACCTGGTGGTGCGCATGGCGTTGGGGCCGTTGGCGCATGGGTCTGACGGGTTGGCGCACGCTGGGTTCCACCGCCCTGGTGGCCGCCGCGGCCAGTTGGGTGGTGGTGGACCTTGGCACCGGTCACTGGTTTGACCACGTCCAGGTGCCGTGGACGGTACCACTGGCGCTGGCGGCGATTGCGGCCCTGATCTTGGTGGCGGCCTGGCCGGTCCGCCAGTACGTCAAGGGCAAGCGGGAGCGGATCGACCGCCTGCGGGCGGCTACGGTGCTGGCCCTGGCCAAGGCCTGCAGCTTGACGGGCGCCGCCTTGACCGGCGTCTACCTGGGCATTGGCCTAGTGGCACTGCGCACCACCGGTTCGGCGCTGCTGCGGGAACGGGTTTGGCAGGCCGGCGTGGCCACCCTGGCGGCGCTCGCCCTGGCCCTGGCCGGCCGCCTGGCCGAATCGTTCTGCCGCCTGCCACCCGAAGACAAAGGCCTGGAAGAAGCCGGCTCAACTCGGCCCGGCCCGGCCCCGGCGTAGGTCCACCAGGCTCCAAGACTGATCGCCAGCGGGCCGCCGGTTTACCCGGTGATGGTCAGGGGGGCGTTGTCGATCAGGCGCGTGGTCCCCACCCGGATGGCGCCAATCAACAGGGCCGGTCCCCTCCAGGCCTGGCCCAGCACCGTGAAATCGCTGGGATCGACCACCTCAAGGTAGTCAGTTTCGAAGCCGTCGGAGCTGGCATTGCCTAGGGCGTCCCAGGCGGCCTGGCGCACGGTGGTGACGCCGGCGCCGGCGGCGGCCGCCGCGGCGCCGGCCGCGACAGCTCGGGGCAGGGCCAACGCCGCGGTCCGCTGCGGCGCGCTGAGGTAGCGGTTGCGGCTGGACAGAGCCAGGCCGTCCGCCTCACGGCGGATCGGCACCGCCACAATCCGCACCGCCAAGTCCAAATCGGCCACCATTTGGCGCACCAGCGCCAACTGTTGGGCGTCCTTCTGGCCAAACAGGGCCACGGTCGGTTGGGTGCGGCCCAGCAGCTTGTGGACTACCGTCAGGACGCCGGCGAAATGCCCCGGCCGGATGGCGCCCTCAAAGACCTCCCCCACTGGCCCCGGGTTCAACCGCACCAGGGGCGGCCCGGCCGGGTAGAGGTCAACCACGCTGGGGGCATAGACCACGTCCACGCCCCGGCCGGCCAAAGCCGCGACATCGGCCTCCAGGGTGCGGGGGTAGGCCTCGAAATCCTCCTCCGGGCCAAACTGCAGCGGGTTGACAAAGACCGTCACCACCACCTGGCCGCCCACCGCCGCCCTCCACTGCTGGGCCCGGGCCACCAAGTCCAGGTGGCCTTGGTGCAGCGCCCCCATGGTCATGACGACGGCCCGGGGCCCCGGGCGCAGGGCCGGCCTCAGATCCGCCCAAGTGTGAACCACCAGGAGCCGCGCGCCTTCAGTCACCGGCCAGTTCCTTTCCCTCCGGTGTCAACGAGTCGATGGCCCGCCGGGCCTTGTCCGCCGCGGCGTCGCCGATCCGCCCGGACCGCTGCGCCGCCTCGATGGTGAGGCGGGACAAGACATGATAGGCCGCCACTGTGTCCAAGGCCGCGCCTGCCTGCGGCCCAACGGCCACCGGGCCTTCCAGTAGCGCACCCTTGGCGGCAGCGTATTCGGTCAAGGCCCGGGCGTGAGCGGCCAAGGTGGCCGCGTCACCCCGGGCGGCCGGGCCGGTCAGCGCGTCAAGGCCGCGCCGCAGCGCGCCATCAAGCGCCGCCCGGGTCAGCGGGCCCAAGATGAATTCGGCGTCCTCCAGCCCGGCCGCCGCCAACACGTCGCGGGCCTGGGCAATGATGGTCACCAGGTGGTTGGCGGCGTGGCACAAGGCGGCGTGATACAGCGCGCGCTGGTCATCCGGCAGCACAAACGGCAGGCCGCCCAGTTCCTGCGCCAGTGCCCCAGCCAGGGGTTCCAGGCCCACCGGCGCACTGACGGCAAAGGGTGCGCCACGCAACCGGGCGACATCAAGCGACGTGCCGGTGAAGGTCATGGCCGGGTGCAACACCAAGGTGATGGCTCCCACGGCCG
>JAISTN010000108.1 GCA_031272565.1 Bifidobacteriaceae bacterium | reverse complement strand
GCGACCTTCCGCTCCGGAGGCGGACGCTCTATCCCCTGAGCTACGCGGGCACTGCGGCCAGTTCAACACGACCGGCCGGGGACACACTCTACCAAGGTTTGGCCAACACCTCTTCGGTGGGCGGCCCTTACTCGCTGTCCTTCAGCGAGTCGACCATGATCTGCAAGTAGCCGTCGATGGAGCGGGCGGCCTCGCCGCCCGCGCCCTGCTCAATCGCGTCGACCAGCGATTCGTGGCCCGGGGCGGTGGCGCCCAGGCGGCGGAAGTTGAACCGGATGTTGTCTTCGACTGCGTCCAACATGGTGTTGAACAGTTCCAGCAGCAGGGGGTTGCCGGCAATCTGGGCGATGTAGCGGTGCAACGCCATGTCGGTGGCGACCATGTCTTCGAGTTCCTCGGCCGCCACGGCCGCCGCCCGGGCAGCCTGTAGTTCCTTGAGCTGTGCCACCTGTTCATCGGTGCGGCGCCGGGCCGCCAGGAAGGCCGTCATCTGCTCCAAGGCCTGGCGCACCTCCAGGACATCGCGCTGGTTGCCACCCGCTACATGCCGGCTGACCACGGCGGGCAGTTCGGAGGTTGCCACCACATAGGTGCCGGAGCCTTGGCGGCGCGCCAACAGCCCGGCGTGGACCAGCGATTGGACCGCTTCGCGGACGGTGTTCCGGCCCACCCCGGCCAGGGCGGCCAGTTCGGGTTCGGTCGGAATGCGTGACCCAACCGGCCAATCGCCGCGCACCACGTGCTCCCGCATTTGGGCCGCGACCTGCTCAATCAAACCGTGCCGGCGGCTCCCTGTCGCTTCGCCATACATGGGACCAATAGTGTAACGAATCCGGCCACGCCCCACATGCCCGCCAGGCCCAACAGCGCTTGATCTACGGCAAAACCACCCCACGCCGGTACCATGGCCCGGTGACTCCCGAAGAGCTTTCCCAAGCCTTGGCCGCTGCCCTGCGCCAGGCGGTGGCCGATGGCGCCATCACCGGCCTGGAGGAGCCGGCCATCCCCAGCGAGATTCATGTGGAGCGGCCCCGTCAGCGTGAACACGGCGACTGGGCCACCAACGTGGCGTTGCAACTGGCCAAGCGGGCCGGGTTGCCGCCGCGTGACCTGGCGGCGGTGCTGGCCCGCTACCTGCTGGCCGACCTGGCCGTGGCGGCGGCCGATGTCGCCGGGCCGGGCTTCCTCAACATCACCTTGAACAAGGCGGCGGCCGGCGAACTGGCCCGGCAGATTGTCCAACAGGGCACGGCCTTTGGCCGGGGCCAGGCCTACCAGGGCCAAACCATCAACGTCGAGTTCGTCTCCGCCAACCCGACCGGGCCGGTGCACCTGGCCGGCGCCCGCTGGGCGGCGGTGGGCGACACGATGGCCCGCACCTTGGAGGCCCAGGGTGCCACCGCGGTACGCGAGTACTACTTCAACGACCACGGCACGCAGATCGACCGCTTCGCCCAGTCGCTGCTGAACGCCGCCAAGGGGTTGCCCACCCCCCAGGACGGTTACGGCGGCCAGTACATCCAAGACATCGCCCACGGCATCGACGGGGCCGAACCAGCCCTCAAGGACCTGCCGGAGGACCAGGCCTTGGAGGCCTACCGGGCCCGCGGCGTGGTGACGATGTTCGCGGAGATCAAGCAGCAACTCCATGACTTTGGGGTCGACTTCGACGTTTACTTCCACGAACAGTCGCTGTATGACTCCGGCGAGGTGAAGGCGGCCATCGGGCAACTGAAGGCCAACGGTTCGCTCTATGAGGCCGATGGCGCGTGGTGGCTGAAGTCGACCGCTTACGGTGACGACAAGGACCGGGTGGTGATCAAGTCCGACGGCCACGCCGCCTACATCGCGGGCGACATCGCCTACTTCCAGAACAAACGCCAACGCGGCGCCGACCTGGCCATCTACCTGTTGGGCGCCGACCACCACGGCTACATCGCCCGGCTCAAGGCCGGGGCGGCCGCCTTGGGCGACAACCCGGACCGGGTCGAAGTGCTGATTGGCCAAATGGTCTTCCTGGTCAAGGACGGCCAACGGGTCAAAATGTCGAAGCGGGCCGGCACGGTGGTGACGATGGAAGACCTGGTGAGCGCCATCGGCGTCGATGCGGCCCGTTACGCCCTGGTGCGCAGTTCGATCGATTCGAACCTGGAGATCGACCTGGACCTGTGGGCCTCCAACACCAACGACAACCCGGTGTACTACGTCCAGTACGCCCACGCCCGGACGCGGTCGGTGGCCCGCAACGCGACGGCGGCCGGCATCGGCGACTCGGCCCTGTTCGACCCGGCCACGCTGGCCCACGAATCGGAGGCTGTGCTGTTGGGAGTCTTGGCCGAATACCCCGGCGCCATCGCCCAAGCCGCCGAGCTGCGCGAACCACACCGGGTGGCGCGGTACTTGGAAGGCGTGGCAGGGGCGTACCACAAGTGGTACGACCAATGCCGGGTGATCCCCACGGTGGACCAAGCGGTGGAGCCGGTCCACCACTCCCGCTTTGTGCTCAACGAGGCGACCGCCCAGGTGCTGTCCAACGGCCTGGCGATGCTGGGCGTCAGCGCCCCGGAAAGGATGTGACGGATGGCCACGCATGAGGCGGGCGCCCTGCACGCGGCCGGCCACGGCCCGGCTTGGCTGTTGGTGCCCGATGACGTCAACGACTTGCTGCAACCGCTGTGGCCCGTCACCGCCCACAAGGACGCCGACGGCGTGCTGCGGGTGGGCGGCCTGACCGTCAACCAGATCGCGGCCCAGGTGGGCACGCCGGCCTATGTGATCGACGAGGCGGACTTCCGCGGCCGGGCCAAGCTGATGCGCCAAGAGTTCGCGGCCGCCTTTGCCGAGCCGCCCCTGGCGGGCGCGGACGTCTACTACGCGGCGAAAGCCCTGATCACGCTGGGGATCGCCCGCTGGCTGGTGGAAGATGGGCTGAGTGTCGATGTGGCCAGCGACGGTGAACTGGCCATCTTGCTGCGGGCCGGCATGCCGGGGGAGCGGATCGCGCTGCATGGCAACAACAAGACCGATCACGGCATCGAGACGGCGTTGTTGGCTGGGGTGGGACGGATAGTGATCGACTCGTTGCCAGAGATCGACCAGGTGGCCGGGATCGCTGGGCGGCTGGGGGTCACGGCCAAGGTCATGCTGCGCTGCTCCATCGGCGTGGAGGCCCACACTCACGAGTACATCGCGACCTCCCACGAGGACCAGAAGTTCGGGCTGTCGGTGGCCGATGGTGCTGGCTTCGAGGCGGTGCGCCGGGTCCTGGCCCGGCCGGAACTGGAGTTGCTGGGGGTCCATTCCCACATCGGCTCGCAGATCTTCGACACGCAGGCGTTTGCGCTGGCCATCCACCGCCTGGTGGCCGTGACGGTCACCATTCAACGGGAGCACGGCCTTGCCTGCCCCGAACTGGGGCTGGGCGGCGGCTTCGGCGTCGCTTACACCACCGGC
>JAISTN010000084.1 GCA_031272565.1 Bifidobacteriaceae bacterium | reverse complement strand
GGCGACGAAGACCAGGTCGATGTCGGAGATGTAGTTGAGTTCCTGGGCGCCCGCCTTGCCCAGGGCCAGGACGGCCAGGCGGACCCGGTCCGACCCCGCCACCTCCGTCCGCGCGATGGCCAGGGCGGCCTCGACGGCGGCGTCGGCCAGGTCGGCCAGCTCGCCGGCGACGTCCTCGAGCAGGGCCACGGGGTCCTCGGCCGTGAGGTCGCGGGCGGCGACGCGGTAGAGGTGGCGGCGGTACGCGTAGCGCAGCTCGTCCATGGCGGCCAGCGCGGGCCGGCCCTCGACCGCGGCCAGCAGGTCGTCGCGCAGGCGGACCGGGCCGATCCGGCGGGGGGCCGGCTCCAGGACGGCCAGGTCGTCCGGCCGCTGGGCCAGCCAGCGCCCGAGTTCGGCGGAGCCGCCGGCCAGCGCCTTCGGCTCAACACACCACCGCCAATTGGTCGGCCCGCCAGCCGCCCCCGCCCTGCTCCATGCGCAGCGCCACGGCGCGCACCCGGTCTGGCTGGTGGCAAATGATGGTGGCCTCGATCACGCCCTTGGCCACCGGTTTGAGCAGCACGCGGGCGGCCATTGGATACCCCCGCGCGCCGGACCGGACATTGGCCCGGGCCTGCCGGGTCAGGCTCTGCCACACCTCCGGGGTGACAAACCGCACCACCTCCGGGTTCAAGGGAACGCCGTCGGCCACGGCAATGGCCCAAACGGCCAGGAACTTGGCGCACAGGTCCGGGTCGCGTGAGGGCCGCCCCAGGCGGGGTGCTGGCATATAGGCAGGCAAGCGAGGCAGCGACCCGCTGGGCGCTGGGGTCTTCGACATCATGACGGGTTGACTCCCGGGTAGCCATCGCAGCGTGCGGCATTGCACCCCTGTGGCCGGCAGGGTTGGGCCGTGGCTCTCAAGTGGGGCTGGGGCGCTCTCCAACCCACCATGCTCCCGGAACCCGCTGGGTGCCGTCAATCCCCTGCGGGCACCATGGAGCATCACACCAGGTGGCCGCTGGCCCCATCGCGCAAGGCGAAAACAGGCGGGCCGCCAAGCTGCCGGGACCGCTAGCCTGGAGGCATGCCATCCCTGTCACCCTCGCGGGCCAACGACTTCCTGCGCTGCCCACTGTTGTTCCGCTTCCGGGTGATCGACAAGCTGCCGGAGCCGCCCTCGCCGGCCGCCCTGAAGGGCACACTGGTGCACTTGGTGCTGGAGCGGCTGTTTGACCTGCCCCGCGGCGAACGCAGCCAGGAGGCGGCCCTGGCGCTGCTCCCCCAGGCCTATGCCGACCTGCAAGCCAAGGATCCCAGGCTCACGCAGATGATGGCCGGAGATGTTGACGAAACCACTTGGCTGCAAGAAGCCGATCAGTTGGTCAGGGCCTATTTTGCGCTGGAGGATCCGACCCGTCTGATCCCCGAATCACGCGAGTTGCTGGTTGAGGTGCCACTCGAATCCGGCCTCACCCTGCGGGGCTACATCGACCGGCTCGAGGTTGCGCCCTCGACCGGCCAGATCCGCATCACCGACTACAAGACCGGCAAGTCCCCGGCCCCCCAATTCCAGGGCGAAATGCTGTTTCAGTTGCGCTTCTACGCGCTCGCCATCTGGCGCCTGCGCGGCGAGATCCCGGCCATGGTCCAACTGCTCTTCCTGGGCAACCAGGACGTGGTGCGCCAGCAACCCACCGCCGGGGACCTGGAACGGACCGAACTGAGGATCCTGACGATCTGGGATTCGGTCAGCGCCATGGCCCAGCGCGGCGAGTTCCCGCCCGTCAAGGGGCCGCTGTGCGGTTGGTGCGCCCACCAGGCGCTGTGCCCGCTGTTCGACGGCACCCCGCCGCCGCTGCCCGTGGGCGCCAAGGCAACCCTGGGCCTGGCCTAATTGGCGACCGTATCGATCACCGCGCCGGCCTGGATGCGGCGCAGCACGTCAACCGTCAACTCGTGGGCGCTGGCCACCCGCGACAGGCCCGGCTGCGGCGGCACCGGCGCAATGTTGGGAATCGCCACCGTGGGCACGCCGGCCGCCAGGGCGCTGGCAATACCGGTGGGTGAATCCTCCACCGCCACACAGCGGGCCGGCGGCAAACCCACCTTGGCGCAGGCGACCAGGTAGATCTCCGGGTCCGGCTTGCCCACCTTGACGTCATCGCCGGACAAGACCACGTCCCACAGGCCTGGCAGCAGCCTGGGGATCTGTTCCGAGTAGCGCCGCCACGACATGGTCACCAGCACATTCGTCAGGCCGGCCTGGTGGCAGGCGGTCAAGGCCTGCACGATGCCGTCCTTCCACGGTTCGGTCGCCACCACATTGGCAATCACGATGTCCATCAAGTCATCGATGATCTGCTCGTTGGTGCCGGGTACGCCGTTCTGCCTCATCACCTCCGCGGTGTAGTTGAGGTCCGAGCCGATCAGGCCGATCGCCTGGGCCGTTGACCAGCTACCCCCGGCCCGTTCAATCAGAGTGGTTTCGGCCAGGAACCAGGACGG
The DNA here is from genome assembly GCA_031272565.1 of Bifidobacteriaceae bacterium. Lineage (GTDB taxonomy): Bacteria > Actinomycetota > Actinomycetes > Actinomycetales > WQXJ01 > JAISSX01. The sequence goes on along the minus strand of JAISTN010000084.1, from coordinate 2,619 downwards.
CTCGGAGTCCACCACCGTGCCATCCAGGTCCCACAGGACCGCCCCCAGGCCGCCCTTACCGTCATTGTTCACGCTGCCGCCTCCCGGACAGAAAAGTAGGTCGCCTCCGGGTGGTGGAACACCAGGGCGTCGGTTGATTGTTCCGGCACCAGCATGCAGGTTGGCGTCAGTTCCACCTGCAAGGCCCGGCCATGCAGCAGGCGCATGATGTCGCGCCGGGCCTCCAGGTCCGGGCAGGCCGGATAGCCCAGCGAAAAGCGCCGGCCCTGTCCGGCCGGCAGGCCCAGCTCCTGGCGGATGCGCTGGTGCCAGCCTTCCGCCAGAGCTTCCGTCAGTTCAGCCGCCAGCCCGTGCAGTTCCAGGTAGTCGCGGTAGCGGCCAGTCTGGAACAGTTCTTGGGCGGCGGTCGCCAAACCCGGCCCCAGGGTCACCAGTTGCAGGGCCAAGACGTCTTGGGTGTCGGCCCGGATGTAGTCCGCCAAGCAGCGGCGGCGCCCTTCCGGCTGACGCGGGAAACTAAGCTGTGCCGCCACAATGCCATGCCGTTCCGGCACGTACAGCACGATGGCGTCGCCCCGGCGGAAGGCCGGGAAATAGCCCCAGGCCACCCGGGGCCGGGCCAGGCCCTCGGCTTCGATCCGTTCCAGCAGGGCCTGCAGGCGCGGTTCGCCATCGGTTTCGGCCAGTTCGGCCGTGGTCTTCCCGCTGGTGCCCGCCTTGAGGCCCCAGCGGGCCTCGAACAAGCTGCGCTTGTCCAGGAACGGCAGGAGTTCCTCCAGTTCGATGCCGTGGGCCAGCCGGGCGTCCCAGAACGGGGGTTTGGGAACGGGAGCTTCGGCCACGCTGCTGGGACTGGGTGTCGGGTCCGCCCCGCTACTGGCGCTGACTGGAGCCTCGGAGCCGGCGCCACCGTTGGCCGGAACGGACGCCGGGGCCTGGACTTTGTGGACGGAGGCGGTCGCGGCCGGGCTGGTCTCACCGGCGCCTTGAGCGCTCACCGCCGCGTCGGGCGGCTCGGCACTGGCCTGCGCTTCAGCCGACGCCGCCGTGGGCGCCGTCGGCTTGTCCTCGGCCGCGCGGGCGGCATCGGGCATTGGCGCTGCCGGCCGGCTACCGGTGACGTGGACGGCATCGGGCACCTTGGCCGCCGGTCCGGCGCCCCGGCCGCCGCCACCGCCCAAGATGGCCAGGGCCTCGAAGGCATCTCTGGCGTAATAGACCTGTCCGCTGAACTCCGGCGCCAGCGTCTCCTCGACAAACCGCCGGGTCAGGGCCGCGCCGCCCAGCAGCACGGGCCAGCGGTCCGCCACACCCTGGACTTGCATCTCCGCCAGGTTCTGGCGCATCACCTGGGTGGATTTGACCAGTAGGCCGCTCAGGCCGATCGCGTCCGCCTGGTGTTCTTGGGCGGCGGCCAGGATCTGCCCAATCGGTTGCTTGATGCCCAGGTTGATCACCCGGTAGCCGTTGTTGGACAGCACAATGTCGACCAGGTTCTTGCCAATGTCGTGGACATCCCCGGCTACGGTGGCCAGCACGATGGTGCCCTTGTGCTGGCCGGCGCCCGTCTTCAAGTGCGGCTCCAGGTGGGCCACCGCGGCCTTCATGACCTCGGCTGATTGCAGCACAAAGGGCAACTGCATGCGCCCCGAACCAAAGCGTTCACCGACCTGCGCCATGGCTTTCAGCAGGTGCCGGTCGACTATTCCCAGCGCGGTCAGGCCGCTCGCCAGGGCCGCGTCCAGGTCCGTGTCCAGCCCGGCCCTTGCCCCCTGTAGGACGCGCTGCTCCAGCCGTTCCGGCAGCGGTAGTTCGGCCAGGGCCGGCCCGGCCGGCGCTGACGCGCCGGCCGCCCCTTCGCAGGCATCGATCAGTGCGAACAGCGGGTCGTAGCCCTCCCAGCGCCGGTTCAGCACCAGGTTCAGGGCGGCGTTCACCGCGTCGGTATCGAACCGGTCCAACGGCGCGATGCCACCAGGCCGCACAATCGCCACGTCCAGGCCGCGCCGGGTGGCCTCATCCAGGAACTCGGAGTTGAGCACCACGCGGGCGGCCGGCGCCAGGCCAAACGAGACGTTGGAGATGCCCAGCATCAGGTGGACTGACGGGTACAGCTCGCGCAGCAAGCCCACCGCCTGCAGGGTCTCAAAGGCATCGCCGCGGGTTTCGGCCTGGCCAGTGCCCACCGGGAACGTCAGCGGGTCGATGATGATGTCCGCCAACGCGAAACCGTAGTCCTGGGTTAGGCGGTTGACCAGGCGTTTGGCGACCGCGACCTTCTTGGCGGCGGTGCGGGCCTGGCCGTTCTCATCAATCGTCAGGGCCACCACGGCGGCGCCATGTTCCCGCGCCAGCCGCGCCACCTGGTCAAAGCGCGAGCCTGGCTTGTCGCCGTCCTCGAAGTTGACCGAGTTGACAATGCAGCGCCCGCCTAGGTGCTCCAAGGCAGCTTGGATCACCGCCGGGCTGGTCGAATCGACCATCACGGGCAGGGTCGAGGCGGTGGCTAGCGCTGCCGTCACCCGCGACATGTCCTGGACCCCGTCGCGGCCCACATAATCGACCGACAGGTCCAGCACGTGGGCTCCCGCCGCTGCCTGCTGGCGGGCCACCTCGACA
>JAISTN010000040.1 GCA_031272565.1 Bifidobacteriaceae bacterium | reverse complement strand
GCGACGACTTGGCCTGGCCGGGGGACCTTCAGAGCGATCCTGGTCAAAACCCGGCCCAAGACTGACCAGAATCGGCGTGAAGCTCACCGAGGTTGATGGCCCCGCCGCCGCGGCGCTCGAAACAACCGACATGGCCAGGTGGATCCCGGATGGCGATCCGGCCAAGCCCACGAACCCGGTCATCCCCGGCCAAACGTCCCAGACCCGGTGACCCGCCAACCTGCCGTCGCGCACCGAAGGCAGACTCACCCATGCTGGGTGGCCACCTGCGACCTGGACCCGGGTGGCCAACCTCGGGGAAAATGGCCACCTTGGACCTGGACCCGGGTGGCCAACCTCGGGGAAGATGGCCACCTTGGACCTGGACCCGGGTGGCCACCTGGCAGACCGGGGATTCAGACCCGGGCGCGGGAATCGTTCTGCCGCAGGCTGTCCAGGATTTCCGGGCCGCGGCGGTCCATCACCTGGCCGCCCCAGGCGACGCCGCCCACCACGCCGCCCACACCCCACAGGACGCCGGTCACCAGCACCAGCCAGGCCAGGCCGGCCGGCGCCAGGAAAGCCAAGACAATCAAAGGCGTTGCCACCAGCAGGGCAACCAGCGACGACCCCATCTGGGCCGCTAACTGGGTGCTCAGTTGGGCGGTCTTGGTAGAGAAGGGCGATTCACCTGGCAGTGCCGTCGGGTAAACCACCATGGCCGAGGCCACCATCGAGACACCCAGGCTGGCGCCATACAAGCCCAGCATGGTCCCAACCGACACCAGTACCTTGTCCGGCCGGTCCACCACCAGCGGAATGGCCACCCCGGCCACCACCAGCAGGGGCACACACCAGGTCGCCTCGGCCACCACGCGGCCGGTCCTGTCGGCCCGGCCGCTGACCCCACTAGCCAGGTGCAACCACCAGGCTGTCGCATCGGAGGCGGTGTCGTTGGACAGCGTGTAGCCGGCCATGAAGGCCATCATGCCGCAGCCCACCACCGCCAGCGAGGTGCCGGCCCAGCCGAAGTCACTGCCGGCACCGAAGGCGCCACCGCCACCGGACGTGGCCCGGTTCAGCACTACACAGATGATGGGCAGCATCAGGATCAACGGCAGCAGGGCCGTATAGCGCGGGTCGCGGCGGTAGTACAACAGGCAGCGGGCGCTGACGGCCGCGGCCTGGCCGCCCAGGGCGCGGGGCAACCGGCGGCACCAGCGGGCAATGCCATCATCTTTGGCCGCCGGGCCCTCGGACCGGACCGGCGCCGGGTCATGCAGTGCCCGGTTCAGCAGCTTGCCAAAGCAAGCCAGGCCCAGGACCAGGTAGGCCAAGGCTGCGGCGATGTGGCCGGCCAGCAACAGCCACTGCCCCTGGGCGGCATCGGCCCCCCAAGCCCAAGGGGCGCCCAGTGGCGTCCACTCCAGGACGGCGGCCACCCCGTGGGCCCGGTCAGCCATCCGTTCCCAAGTACTACCGGCGCCTTCCCCCAGGCGGCTGGCGGCCCCCACGTAGGCAACGTAGCCGCCCACAAAAAGGACCACGGTGATCAGGCTGGCCAGGTCGCGGCCGCGGCGGCTGGCCAACGATGTCGACATGAAGGTGATGCCAACCCGGCAGCACAGCGCCGCCAGCACCACGCCGGTGGCGGCGCCCAGCCCAGCCAGTAGCGCCGGGGCCAAGCCGGCCGAATAGACGGCCAGGGCACCGCCCACCGCCGCCAACGTGGTCAACAGGCCGGGCCCCCCCAGCAGCGAAGCCAGGGTCAGGCCCGGCGCCAAGCGCCGGCCCGTGACCGGGAACAGGGCAAAGCGGGCTGGGTCCAGGGTTTGGTCGGCGCCGAACGCCAGCAGGGGGATCAGGATCCAGCCCAGCGTCAAGACACTGCCAGCCATGACCGTGGCGGTGCGCGTCACGTCCAGGTGGCTGGCAGCCGCCTGCCGGGCGAACAGCAGGCCGATCAGCAGCATGGCAATCACGAAGGCGCAGTAGGCCATGACCAGAATCCAGATCACCAGGCGCGCCGTGGAGCGCTTCAGGCTGGCGGCCACCAGGTGGAGTTTCAGTTGGAGGAGGGTCTTAACCACGTCAGCTCCTCGTGTTCCGTGGTGGCGCCCACCAACTGGAAGAAGCGCGTTTGGAGGTCGGCGCCGGCCGCCACAGCGGCCACCGGGCCGGCCGCCCGCAACTGGCCCTCGGCGATGATCGCGACGTGGTCGCACAACCGCTCCACCGTGTCCATGACGTGACTGGACAGAATAACGGTGCCACCCTGGCTGACATAGCCGCGCAGGATGTCCTCGATATGGTGGGCGGAGACCGGGTCGATGGCCTCAAACGGTTCGTCCAGCACCAACAAATCCGGGGCGTGGAGCAGCGCGCAGCCCAAGGCGATCTTCTTGGTCATGCCGGCTGAATAGTCCGCCACCGCCTTCTTGGCATCCGCCTCCAGGTCAAAGGTCCGCAACAGTTGGGCGGACCGTTCCTTGACCGTGGCAGCGTCCAGGCCGCGCAGGCGGCCGGTGTAGGT
>JAISTN010000283.1 GCA_031272565.1 Bifidobacteriaceae bacterium | reverse complement strand
CGCCTTGGCCATCGCCAGGTAGGTCTTGCCCGTGCCGGCCGGCCCAATGCCAAACGTCACGGTGTGGGCGTCGATGGCGTCCACATACTGCTTCTGGCCCAGCGTCTTGGGGCGTACCGTGCGGCCCCGGGAAGACAGGATCGATTGGGTCAGCACCTGGGCCGGGCGCGCCTGCTGGGCGCCATCGGTCAACATGCCCGCCACCCGGCGGACCTCCTCCGGGCCCACCGCGCCACCTTGTTGGATGATGGCCAGCAGTTCCCCCAACAGTGCCCGGGCGGCATCGGCCGCCGCCCGTTCGCCCCGGACCGTAATGATGTCTCCGCGCACATGGATGTCCGCCTCTGGGACCTGCTCCTCGATTGCCCTGAGGGTCGTGTCCGCGTGGCCCACCAGGGCCAGCATGGTGGCTTGGCTGGGCACGCGGAGCGTGTGAACCGCCCCCACCGGGTGCACGCTCACGCGGGTGTCCACCCCAGCTTCCGGCCACCTAAGACGTGCCCGTGGACGTGGAACACCGATTGCCCCGCCAGCGGGCCGGAATTGAAGATCAGGCGGTATTCGCCGTCGGCCTCATCGAGGGCCACCTCCTGGGCCAGTTCGATCAGGTCCGCCAAGGCTTGCGGATCGGCCGCCGCCAAGGTGGCGACATCGGCGTAGTGCTCGCGCGGAATCACCAGGACGTGCACCGGCGCCTGGGGGTTGATGTCGCGGAAGGCAATGGCCCGCTCGTTCTGGGCCACAATCTCGGTGGCGAGCGTGCCCGCCACAAACTTGCAGAACAGGCAATCCAAAGGCAAAGACATGTCCCTAGCCTACCGACCTGGGCTGCTCTAGCTAGTAGGGCGCACGGCCCAGCGGCCCAGCCGTTGGCTCAGCACCGCCAACGCCGCCGGGCCGGCCGTGGAACTGCGCAGCACGGTGGGGCCGAGCCGCACGATGGCGGCCCCTTCGGCTTGGAAAGCGGCCAGCTCTTCAGCCGTGATGCCGCCCTCCGGGCCCACCACCAGCATCAAACTGGCGTGCCTGGCCACCTCCCGCAAGGCGGTCTCGAACGGTTCGGTGGCCGCCTCATGCAGCACCGTGACGGCCGTGTCGTGACCCTGGGCGATGTACTCCACCAGGCCGGCTGTCGTCAGCGGTTCACCCACCGCCGGCAGGTAGGCCCGGCGGGCCACCTTGGCGGCCGCCTTGACCACCTCCTGCCAGCGTTCCCGGCCCTTCGCCAGCTTGTCCGCGCCGCGCCACTGCACCACCGAGCGGTCGGCCTGCCAGGGCACAATGGCGTCCACGCCTAGTTCGGTGGCGGCCTCGATGGCGGCCTCATCGCGGCGATGCTTGGCCAACGCCTGCACCAGGGTGATGCATGGCCGCGGCGGCGGCTCCAACTCCAGGCGCTCCAGCGTCACCACCACGGCCGCCTTGTCCACCTGCAGCACCGTGCCGCTGGCCCGCTGGCCGGCGCCATCGGCCAGATCGAGCCGTTCGCCCGGGCGGACCCGCTGCACCTGGGCCGCATGGCGCCCCTCCGGGCCATCCAGAGTCACCTGGTCGCCCGGTTGTAGCCGCGCCAAAGCCCCGGCCGGCAAAAAGAAGACCGGGGAAGTCATCGGCCAGCCAGTTTGTCCTTGAGCCGGGTGAACAGGGTGGCGGAAGCTAACACCGCCTCCGGCTGTTCCTCACCCCGCTCCGCCGCCAGGCGCCGCAGCAACTCGCGCTGCGAGTCATCCAGATCGGTGGGCACCTGCACGTCCAGCACCACCTTCAGGTCGCCGCGCCGGTTCGACCCGAGCCGCCCCACCCCAAGGCCATCCAGGCTGACCACATCACGCGGCTGCGAACCGGGCCGGACCGTCACCTCCTGCGGCCCGTCCAACGTCTCGATGGTCAACGTCGCACCCAGAGCCGCGGCCGTCATCGGCAACGGCAGGGTGCAGATCAGGTCGTCGCCCTCCCGGATGAAGTCCGGGTGGCGCTTGACCTGGAACTCGATGTACAAATCGCCGTTCGGGCCGCCGCCCAGGCCGGCCTCGCCGCGGCCGGACAGTCGCAACCGGTTACCGGTGTCCACACCGGCCGGAATGCTGACCGCGACCTGCTTGCTGCCCCGCACCCGGCCCTGGCCTGAGCATTCCGGGCAGGGCCGCTGAATGACCGTGCCGAAGCCCTGGCAGGCCCGGCAGGCGTCAACCGTGCGCATATTGCCCAGCATGGAGCGGACAATCCGTTCCGTCACGCCGCGCCCGCCGCAGGCACCGCAGCGGACGGGCTCGGTGCCCGGAGCGCAGCAACTGCCGCCGCAGACCTCGCAGCCAATGAAGGTCGACACGGTCAGTTCAACCTGATTGCCAAACACGGCATCCGACAGCGACACCGTGAGGCGCTCCAACTGGTCGCGGCCACGCTGCTGGCGTGAAGCCGGTCCGCGGGCCGCCTGGGCCCCAGCCGCTGCACTGAAGAACGTCTCAAAGATGTCGGCAAAGGAACCAAAGCCGCTGCCGCCAAAGGGCGAACCTCCGCCCGCCCCGCCGCCGGTGGGTGCCATCGGGTCCACGCCCAGATCGAACATCTCCCGCTTTTGCGGATCCGACAGCACCTCGTAAGCGGCGTTGATCTGCTTGAAGCG
>JAISTN010000194.1 GCA_031272565.1 Bifidobacteriaceae bacterium | reverse complement strand
CTTCGTGTGGCTGGCGTTGGGGGCGGACGCGGTGCCGTTCGCTCAGGCGTGTTCCAGCGCCTCGGTTATTGTGCGGCCGTTTGCCGACGATGGCGTCCGTGTGTCGGTCGGTGAGCGGCCCGGCGTGGACCGGTTCCTTGAGGTGGCGGCCACATGGGTGTGAGTCCCTGGCGGCCTGATGTGCTGGGACCGGCTTACGAGCAGCGTGACCTGCCCTTGCCGGGCGGTGCGCTGGCGACGCTGGTGCGGCGGGTCGAGGCGGGCGGCATCGGCGGCCAGGTGGCAGTGGCCGGGGGTAGCCAGGGGAAACCGGCCGTGCTTTACCTGCATGGTTTTGTCGACTACTTTTTCCACCCCCATGTGGCGGACGCCTACGAGTCCCGCGGCTACCGTTTCTATGCCATTGACCTGCGTTCACATGGGCGCTCGTTGGGCCGCGGGGCGGAGGAGGGCCAGCCGAACTATGTGCGGCAGATCGCGGTCTATGCGGCCGATCTAGACGCAGCGGCCACCGCCATCCGCCAAGAGGGGCATGACCGGCTGGTCCTGCTAGGGCATTCGACCGGTGGGCTGATTGGCCCGCTGTGGGCGGCCGCCCGGCCCGGCGCCTTGACCGCGTTGGTGCTGAACTCGCCGTGGCTGGATTTCAACTCCAACTGGCTGATGCGCGGGCCGGTGACAGGCTTGATGCACGGCCTGGCCAAAGTTGCACCCAAGCTCAAGGTCAGCGGCCTGACCTGCCACTATGGCCAGGCGCTGCATCAGGGTACTGGCGGCGAATGGGACTATGACCTGGCCTGGAAGCCGCACCAGGGTTTTCCGGTGGGGGCGGCTTGGTTTAGTTCGGTGCGGCGAGCCCAGGCGCGGGTCAAGCGCGGCCTGGCGATCGACTGCCCGGTGTTGATGATGACCTCGTTGCGGCGGGGCGACAATCTGCACTACCACGACGAGTTGTTGACCACCGATTCGGTCTTGGACCCGCGGCAAATGTGGCGGCTGGCCAGCCGTCTGGGTCCCGATGTCGAGGTGCGGGCTCTGGCCGGCGGCGCCCACGACCTGGCACTGTCCCCAGAACCGGTCCGTTCCCGGTACCTGACGGAAACCCTGGACTGGCTGGACGCTGTCACCTAAGCTCAGCCGCCGAGTTCGCCCAGATCAGACAGGCTCGGGCCGCCATCGAAGGCTGGGATGGGCAAAGCTGAGACCCGCCCACGGTTGACCCGGACCCGAAACCCAGCGGAATCCATGCCACTTCCATAGATTCCGCTGGCTATCAACCCGTAGGATCGGCCAGTCTGAGCGTGATAGTCGAGATCAAGCCAGCGGAATCTATGAAAAATCACTAGATTCCGCTGGTTTTCTGGCTAGACTGGCCGTGTGAGCGAGATCATGATCGGACGCGACCGCGAACGCCGGGCCCTGGAACGGGCCCTGACATCGCCGGAGTCCGAGTTCGTCGCGGTCTACGGCCGCCGGCGGGTCGGCAAGACCTTCCTCGTGCGCCAGTTCTTCGGCCAGTCCTTCACCTTCTACGCCTCCGGTCTCGACGGTGGCGGCAAGGCGGCCCAGTTGGACACATTCCACGAAGGCCTGCGCCGATACGGCCATCCTGACCCCAGTCGGCCGGCCGACTGGATGGAGGCGTTCCGCCGCCTGGCCGACCTCATCGACCGGGCCGTAGGGCCCGGCAAGAAAGTTGTTTTTCTAGACGAGTTGCCGTGGTTCGACACGCCGCGCTCCGGTTTTCTGGCGGCCCTCGACCACTTCTGGAACGTCCGGGCCTCGGCCCGCGACGACGTCATCCTCGTGGCCTGCGGCTCGGCCACGTCGTGGATGGCGACGAAGCTCCTCAAGAACAAGGGCGGGCTCCACAACCGCGTGACAATCCGGATTCCCCTCAGCCCGTTCACGCTGGCGGAATGCGAGCAGTTCTTCGCCAGCCGGGGGGTCGTCCTGACGCGCTACCAGATGGCCGAGGCCTACATGGTGTTTGGCGGGGTGCCGTTCTACCTGCGCCAATTCGACCGCACGGCCGGGTTGGCCCAGAACATCGACGCCCTCTACTTCGCCCCCGAAGGCCCCCTGCGCCAGGAGTTCGAGATCCTGTTCTCGTCGCTGTTCGGGGCCACCGGCCACCACCGCCGATTCGTCGAGATCCTGGCGGCCACGTCCAAGGGCCTGACCCGCGATGAACTCATCCGAGCCGCCCGGGTCGCGGACGGGGGGACGATCACGGCGACCCTGGCTGACCTTGAACTCAGCGGCTTCGTCCGCCGGGCTCTGCCTTTCGGAACGACCAAGAAGGGCACGCTCTTCCAACTCAGCGACTTCTTCAGCCGGTTCCACCTGTCGTTCCTCACCGAGCCCCCGGACGGGACCTTCTGGACTCGCTTCGCGACGACGCCGGCCCACTCCGCCTGGGCGGGCCCGGCTTTCGAACAGGTCGCGGCCGCGCACATCCCGCAACTCAAGCACGCCCTGGGCATCCCGGCCGTACACACCACGCAGGCCAGTTGGCGCACCCGCGCTGCCGACGGCCGGCCCGGCGCCCAGATCGACTTGGTCATCGACCGCGACGACGGGGTCATCAACCTCTGCGAGATGAAGTGGGCCCGCCGCCCCTACGAACTGACGGCGGACGACACGGCCCGCCTGGTTGAGCGTCGCGAGACCTTCCGGGAGCGGACCAAGACCGCGAAGGCCCTCCACCTGACCATGCTGACGCCCTACGGCTTGGCCCAAAACGCCTACGCCGGCGAGGTCCAGCAGGATCTCGCCCTCGACGCCCTGTTCACGCCAGCGTGAACTCAGGCCGTGGTCCCGTCAGCCGATTTTTCGGGGTGTGGCTTGTGGGGGACCGGCTGGCCGTTGTAGGTGCCGTTCACAGACGAGTCCGTGATCGACCAGCCTTGGGAGGCTTCCCAGGCGTCGTTCGCGGGCCGCATCGCGTTCTGGGCTGAGACCGGCATGTCGGCCCAGGTCAGGTTCGACGTCTGGTAGGGGTGCGGCAGGACACCAGACTGTTTCAACGCGAACGCCAACGCGGCCGCGTCGTCTGACGTGGCCGGCAGGCCATTCCGGTTATGCCACAGGTACCAGATCACGTAGGCCTCATATTCGGCCGTGTAGGCCTGGCAGTTCGATGTGGCGGTTGGGACGGCGGCGCCAGACGACAAGCAGATGCCATTCCCGTTCGGGAAGTCCATCACCCCGAAGAACGTCGCACCGTCCAACGCCTCATAGCCGGACAGGTGGTCGCCGTAAGCCTGAGCGGCCTGGCTGACCGTCAACACGGTCCCGGACCCGGCCAACGCGACTGCGGCCAACAGTGCGGCGCGGCGAACCCACCTGGTGGCGGTGTGCCGCGCCCGGTGGCGGCGGTGTGGAGTGGCCGCGGTGTCACGGCCACCAGAATCTTGTGAACCCATGGGGTCTAGTCCTTTCCTTGTGAACCTAGTGGTTACGGCAAGGCTGGGCGTCCTAGCCTCGGTGGGTTAGCCGCGCCGCCCCGCGCTACCCTCTTAACCCCCCACGCCTGACCCGGACTGGTAACCCTAATATTCCGCCCAGCGTGAAACCCGCCACGGCGGGCCGCCCAACCCCCAGGCTGGACTAGCGTGGGGGTTGGCGGGCCACCTGGTGGGATCCGGCCGGGTGGCGGCCAGTGGCCGTCAGCTTGACCGGGCGAGGCGAGGGCTGGAAACACCCTGCGGCGCGCGGGCAGCATCTCCGTGAACGGACCCGGTGTCGGGGCGGCTGCGAAAGCCTGCGGGGTGGTGGCGGTCAACGCGGGCATTCGCCAACTGTGACTGGCGGAGCCGTTTAGGTCCGGGAGGGGTGGCCGCCAGGTTTGGGCCCCGAGGTGGAAACCCCAAGCGCGCAGACAGGCCGCCCCTCCCGGCTATAGCTGGCAGCGAGACGGCCCGCTGGCCAGCCCACCAGCCGACAAGACG